>CANSYV010000279.1 GCA_947651335.1 uncultured Lachnospiraceae bacterium | reverse complement strand
ACATATAGGGGTATTGGTTGTCAATAAAAAACCGACAAACTGTGATTTTCTCACAAGTTCATCGGTTCTGCATTTTTTGATTTTCAGTTGCTGCCAGCTGTTAATAAACTACGTCATATTAGCAAATCTTTCCACTGCTTTCGTAAATTTTTCAATTGTCTTCTCTGCATCCCCATGTTCGATCCCATCACGGACACAGTGCTGGATATGCCCTTCCAATACCACCTGCCCGCATTTGTGCAAAGCTGACTTTGCGGCATTGATCTGTGAAAGAACATCTTCACAGGGCACATCTTCGTCCACCATTCTGTCGATGGCCTTGATCTGTCCCAATATTTTACTCAACCTGCGGTGCAGATTCGCGGAATCCATACATTGCTTCATTTTCTCATCTCCAATACAAAAAGGGTGCAAAATTCTTTCTCATGGTATTAATCTGCGTGCTTTCTCCTCTATGTAAGCGCCATATTTAACACAATTTTTTACAGAAATGTCTCATTTTCTCTGCGGACATCTTTCAGCGCCCCCAGCTTCTGATTTAATGTTTCTTTCAGCGGAGGCGGCAGAATGCGGGCATGCTCCGGACAGGCAGCCACACAGGCCATACAGAGAGTGCAGACGGACGCATCTGCCAGAACCTCATGTTCCCCCATGGTGATGGCACCTGTGGGACAGATAGCGGCACATTTTCCGCATAATTTACATTCCGGCAGAGACACTGGCGCTGCCGGCATACCCGGCCACTCCTTGTATGGACGATTTCCCGGAACCTGAACCGCTTTTGTCTCTCCTTTTTTCAGTTTCTCCAAAACCTTTGCGGCAAATTCCTTAATTTCAGCCGTGTCTTTCTCATCCGGCCTTCCTGCTCCCACTTCCGGCACCATGGAATGCTGAGCCACAAAAGCACCAGAAGCAATCACCTGGAAACCGCCCCCGGAGATGATATCATTTAGTTCCAAAAGGGCATCCTCATAGGCACGGGTTCCATAGACCACAATCGTCACTGCTTTCTTCCCGCCGCCCTCTAGCTTTTGCAGCTTTTCTGCAGTCACTGCCGGAATCCTGCCGCCGAATACGGGAACGGCAAAGACTGCAGCTTCGCCGTCAGGAGCCCTTAGCTCCTTCTTCTCTCCCAGATTGACAGACTCTGCCTTGCCAGCCATTGCGCCTGCCAGAATCTCCCCTGTTTTCTTCGTTCCCCCTGTGGGGCTGAAATAGTATAAATCTACTTTGTTTAACATACTGTTTCTCTCCTTTTTCTTCTATAACTAGACAACTGTGAACTTAATTCTTTACAGTTGTCTATTTTTCTTTTGCACTGTACGCCCGGTCTTCTTTCAAATCCCCCTGTACACTGTCCACATAAAACGACTTTCCCGCAGACAGCACTGCCTTTTCCAGCATTTCCGCCCTGCCCTTCAGCCCCCTCACAAGCGCCTCACAGCGGGTCTGGTCAATGAACAGCGAACCTTTCACAATCTCTCTAAGTTCTTCGTCGATTCCCTCCAGGGCAGAAAAATCCAGCCAGCTGAAATCTTTTACCAGCTTGATCTGTTCTTCGTGGCTGCTCTTAAAAGGCTTGGCCGCTGTTTTCCCTCCGGCGCGGATGAATGCAGCGGGCTTATCAAACCACAGGGAGGTGCCGCTGTCGTAAATAGGTGCCGCCCCCAGATATTCCAGAGTATCTGCTCTGCGCACCACCCCAAAGTTATTCTGATGCCTGTCCTCATTGACAATCAGATAGTCCAGCACCAGCATTCGGTCCAGAGATGCTTCTATACCCGGAACTCCCAGCCGCTGGCAGCAGTCCAGATAATGCCGATACACGGATACATGATTGGGCTTCTTCGCCGTCTGCATAATGTGCCACGCGCTGATTAATTCTGTATCCGGTGTGATAAAATCTTCGCACACACTGTACGGATAATCGCCCTCCATCAGCAGCGTATAGGGCACATGTGGAATCTGCAGCCGCTCCATGATCCGGCACGCTGCCACTTCATTATATGGTTCCTGACGAAGGGCACCGCTTCCGCCTTTCACCAGACAGCGGGCTCCATCTATAATAACCCACTTTTTCCTCAGCCATCCATCTGATGTATTATCCGGAGACAAAAGGCTGATATGCCTGCCCCTGGAATTTTTTCCGAATAAGATATTTCCCATGTCTTCAGAAAAAGAATTTTCAAAAAAATTCACCTGCCCCCAGGTGAGATTCCTCCCCTCAGGACAAATCCAATACTGGTCGGACAGACTCAGCGCAAAGGATTTTTCCAGCAGAAGCTGGGTATCCGGTATCTGCAGCCTGGCCAGTGCCTCCTGAATCCCCATACGGCTTGCGGGAATCGCCCGCCCCCGCCACCATTGGTTAAACGCACGCCTGTCCACCTCTCCATTTTTGACCGGAATCCCCACTGGCACATGAGACTGTTCATAGACTGTGCCAATGGATATCACCGCGCCTGAAGCAGAATCCACCATTATCCCGGCCACAGGAATATCTTTGTGCATCAGCGTGTATTGATTGGGCAGTTCTGCCATGTATGCCACCCCCTTTTTTCCGCCTCCCGTATGCTGTTGTAAACAGTATAACAGAAAAACAGCATATTTAAAAGAAAACTTGTAAGACAGCCTGCAAACATTTATAATAAGTTTAAAACCAAATTCAAAAGAAAGTTGTCTAATTATGAAGAAAAGCAGCAGCGAAACACTCCAGTTTATCTTTTTGCCAGAGGGATTCCGCCTGGATATCTCTGACAATGCCTCAGACACCAAAACCAGAAAAAAGCAGAACCCCTTTGAAAAAGACCGCTATGCAGCCCTCTATCAGATGGGGCTGGAAGACAGGCCGGATAATCTCAGCGTCTCAGCCTCATTCCTGTATCTGATGGCTGATACCTTTTTCAAATCCCTCACCAGTCTCCCGGAGCTGGAGCTTGCAAGGGACAAGGCGCAGATGCGGATTGGGGAAGAAACCTATGCGAAACTGGAACGTGCCGTTCCCTTCGCTATCGGCGCGGAATATATCACAAGAGACTGGATGGACCAAATATTTGACCGGCTTTTATCTATCTTC
The DNA here is from genome assembly GCA_947651335.1 of uncultured Lachnospiraceae bacterium. GTDB lineage: Bacteria > Bacillota > Clostridia > Lachnospirales > Lachnospiraceae > MGBC164599. Next base: position 354 of record CANSYV010000279.1, on the reverse strand, counting down.
TCCCAGGAAATCACCGGATACGATGGAACAGTGGAAATGTACCTGACGGAAAAAAGCCAGCACCTGCGCGTACCGGAACGAGTTTTCTTCCATCTGGTGGAGAATCCGGAAACGGACTTTCCCTTCGCCTTTCTGGCCACCTACGCCACGAAAGGGGAGGATGGCAAGGTGCGTCATATGCCCCTGGAATACGCGCTGACGGAATATAAGGGCAGCCGGGAAAAGCTCTTAAACCTTCTGTCCTGTCTGAATCAGGCCGCAGATGTGTCCCCGCTGATCGGAGATTTTATGGCCACTGGGGAGATGTTTCATCCCCTCCGCCTGACAGCCCAGGAAGCATATGCCTTTTTAAAA
>CANSYV010000278.1 GCA_947651335.1 uncultured Lachnospiraceae bacterium | reverse complement strand
ATGAGTGTATAGGCAACTCCTTTCCGGCTCTTATTGGTCATATCAGTGATATTGATCCCCGCCTCGCCGAGAGTCTTGGCAATCTGCTGGATCATATTGGGGATATTCTCATGGATAACGGCAATCCTGCCTGCCCCCTGGCAGATTCCCATGTTGCATTCCGGGAAATTAACAGAATTTTTAATGTTACCGTTTTCCAGATAGCTCCTCAGCTCTTTCACTGCCATAACCGCGCAGTTTTCTTCTGATTCTTCTGTGGAAGCCCCCAGATGAGGAGTCACCAGTGTTCCTTTTGCCCCAGCCACCCTTGGATTCGCGAAATCTGTCACATACTTTTTGACTTTTCCGCTCTCCAGGGCTGCCACCATGGCTTCTTCATCCACCAGCAGATCCCGGGCAAAGTTCAGAATTACCACCCCTTCTTTCATCTGACTGATAGCTTCCTTATTGATCATCCCTTTTGTATCTTCTAAAAGGGGCACATGGATCGTAATATAGTCACACTGTGTATAGATTTCCTCCAGACTGGTGGAGTGGTGGATACTTCTTGAAAGATTCCATGCCGCGTCTACGGAAATAAAGGGATCGTAACCATACACTTCCATCCCCAGATGGGTAGCGGAATTGGCCACCATGGCTCCGATGGCTCCCAGGCCGATAATTCCCAGTTTTTTGCCGCTGATCTCGCAGCCTGCGAACCCTTTTTTCGCCTTCTCTGCCTGCTTGTCAATATCCTCCAGCTCTTTATTTTCCTCAATCCAGTTGATGCCCCCCACAATATCCCGGGAGGCCAGCAGCATCCCTGCAAGCACCAGCTCTTTTACACCGTTGGCATTTGCCCCTGGTGTATTAAATACCACGATTCCCTTTTGAGAGCATTTGTCCAAGGGAATGTTGTTCACTCCTGCTCCTGCCCTGGCAACTGCTTCTACACTCTCTGGGATCTCCATCTCCGTCATCTTGGCGCTGCGTACCAGGATTGCCTGGGCTTCTTTCATTTCTTCTGTTTTCTGGTAACCCTTACCAAATAATTCCAGCCCTTTCTCCGAAATCGGGTTCAGGCAATGATAATTAAACATTATTTCAAGTCCTCCTCATCAAACGCTTCTTCAATATTTGCTCCTGCCGGCACCATTGGAAATACTTTCTCATCACTGTCAATATGACAGTCTAACACAATGGGGCCTTTGCTCATTAATGCTTTTTCCAGGGCAGGAATCAGTTCTTCTTTGGTGGTCACGCGCACACCTTCTGCTCCCATGGCTTCCGCCACTTTCACAAAGTCCACACTGTCCCTCAGTACCGTGTGGGAATAGCGCTCCTCATAGAACAGGGTCTGCCACTGGCGCACCATGCCCAGCACATGGTTGTTCAGCACCAGCTCCACCAAGGGGATACCGGCGCGCACAGCTGTGGCCAGCTCGTTCATATTCATACGGAAACAGCCGTCGCCAGCTACGTTGACCACCGTTTTCTCCGGCATTCCTATTTTCGCGCCAATGGCGGCGCCCAGACCATAGCCCATGGTCCCCAGGCCGCCGGAAGTGAGAAATCTCCTGGGCTGGGGATATTTATAGAACTGAGCGGCCCACATCTGATGCTGGCCCACATCGGTGGTGATAATGGCATCGCCTCCTGTCAGCCGGTACAGCTGCTCCATAATATAAGGCCCTGTAAGACGGCTGTCGTCACAGTGCAGGGGATACTTTTCCTGCAGGGACTGGATGCGTTCCAGCCAATAAGTGTGGTCTTTCTCCTCCAGCTTTTCATTGAGCCTCTGGAGGATTTCTTTCAGATCTCCCACCACGCAGGCGTCCACCAGCACATTTTTATTGATTTCCGCCGGATCGATGTCCAGCTGAAGAATCTTGGCGTTTTTCGCAAAATTCTTAGGATTTCCAATGACACGGTCACTGAACCGGGAACCCGCCGCGATCAGCAGATCGCATTCTGTCACCCCAAGGTTGGAGGTCTTTGTCCCGTGCATCCCCAACATTCCTGTATACAAAGGATCTGTGCCAGGGAAAGCTCCTTTTCCCATAAGGCTGTCGCACACCGGGGCCTGGATCGTATGGGCCAATTTCCTCAACTCTTCTGCCGCGCCGGATATCACCGCCCCTCCTCCCACAAAAATATAGGGCTTGTGGGCCTTCTGGATCATCTCCACCGCCTGATCAATATCTTCCTGACGGAGCCGTTCCGTTTTTCTCACTGGCTCCGCTGGTCTTTCCGGTTCATACTCCGCTTTTGCCGCAGTCACATCCTTTGTAATATCCACCAGCACCGGTCCCGGTCTGCCGCTTTTTGCGATGGAAAAGGCTTTGCGCAGAGTATCTGCCAGTATCTCTACATCTTTTACAATATAACTGTGTTTTGTAACAGGCATCACGATTCCCGCAATATCCACTTCCTGGAAGGAATCTTTTCCCAGCAGCGGCCTGCCCACATTGGCGGTTATTGCCACAAGGGGCACTGAATCCATATAAGCGGTGGCAATACCGGTGACCAGGTTGGTGGCTCCTGGTCCGGATGTGGCCATACATACCCCCACCTTACCGGTAGCCCGGGCATATCCGTCTGCCGCATGGGAAGCCCCCTGTTCGTGGGAAGTGAGAATATGGCGGATATCGTCCTTATATTGATACAGAGCGTCATAAATATTCAGAATAGCTCCCCCGGGATATCCGAATACTGTATCTACTCCCTGCTCTTTAAGACACTCGATCACAATTTCAGAACCTGTAAGCTGCATGTGTATGTTCTCCTCCTCTATCTGGGTATTTCCAGGATCGCGCCTCTGTTTCCAGAAGTTACCATGGCCGCGTACCGGGCCAGGTATCCTGTGGTCACTTTCGGCTGCCGGGGCTGCCATTTTTCTCTGCGGGCAGCCAGTTCTTCTTCAGATAATTTCACATCCAATTTTAATTTCGGAATGTCAATCTGGATGATGTCCCCTTCCTCCAGAAGAGCAATGGGCCCGCCTACTGCGGCCTCCGGCGACACATGGCCGATGGAAGCTCCCCGGGAGGCGCCGCTGAAACGGCCGTCTGTAATCAGGGCCACACTTTCTCCCAGCCCCATACCTGCAATGGCAGAAGTGGGATTCAGCATTTCACGCATACCGGGACCGCCTTTTGGCCCTTCATAGCGGATCACCACCACGTCTCCCGCCTGAATCTTCCCTCCAAGAATCGCCTCACAGGCCTCCTCGTCAGATTCGAAAATCCTGGCGGGCCCTTCATGGACCATCATTTCCGCTACCACTGCAGAACGTTTCACAACGCTGCCGTCGGGAGCCAGATTTCCAGTAAGGACAGCCAGGCCCCCAGTCTCGCTGTAGGGATTGTCAATGGGACGGATCACCTGAGGATTTTTATTCTCACATCCTTTGATGTTCTCCCCTACCGTTTTCCCGGTAACGGTCATACAGTCTG
>CANSYV010000277.1 GCA_947651335.1 uncultured Lachnospiraceae bacterium | reverse complement strand
GGAACTGCTCAAAGAAAAAGAACTGGCCCAGGGAATCCGGCTTTCCTGTATGGTTCGGCCAAAGGGAGACTTAGAGATTGAACTTCTGGGCCGTGAGAAAAAGCATGAGGTGCTGGCATCGGGATATGTCCCGGAGTTTGCATTTGACTGCGGCATCCACAAACATGTGGTGGAAATTCAAAAGCCTGCACTCCATGACCAGACTCCCCTGGAAGACCAGATAAAAAATCAGCTGAAAGAACAGACAGGCGGGGAGATTCTGGCCAAAAGCCTGCGCTTGGAGACTCTCCAGTCTGTGAGCTTTCAGCCTGGCCCGGTGACCGTGGTGCGCCGGGGGAACCATGTGCTGCACATAGAAGAAGGAGATACCACGGATATTTTATACGGTATCGCAATTGACATCGGCACCACTACGGTAGTCTGTGCCCTGGTGGACATGCACACAGGGGAAGAACTGGCCCATGCTTCTATGATTAACGCCCAGAAGCATTTCGGTCTGGATGTGCTCACCAGAATCACTTACGAAATGGAACACCCCCAGGACGGAATCAAAAATCTCCAGGACGCTATGGTGAAATCCATCAATGACATGATAGGTGATATCTGCGTCCAAGCAGGCGTTTTGCGGGAGCATATCTATGAGATCACCGTGGGAGCCAACTGTACCATGATGCATATGCTGCTGGGTGTGGACGCGGTGCCTATTGGGAAAGCCCCCTATGCCCCTATGTTTGTGAGGGCGAAGGATCTTCCGGCGGCCTGGGCGGGCATCCATGCAGCGCCCGGGGCCAGGCTTTACTGTCTGCCGTCTGTGTCCGCCTATATCGGCGCGGATATTGTGGCGGGAGCGTATGTCTGCCAGCTGCGAAAAGAAAAGGGGAATGTTCTGTTCATTGACATCGGCACAAATGGAGAAATTGTGCTGGCCCATCAGGGGCGTCTGCTGTGCTGCTCCTGCGCCGCGGGGCCTGCCCTGGAAGGGATGAATATCAGCTCCGGTATGCGGGCGGCAGAAGGGGCTGTGGAAGATGTGAAGATCACCCCGCAGGGTGTTCAGCTGAAAGTAATCGGAGAGGAGCCTGCAGCGGGTATCTGTGGCAGCGGGATTCTGGCCGCGGTAAAAGAGCTTTTGAAAACGGGAATGATTAGTAAAAGCGGTGTATTTATCAAAAAAGAGAAGCTGGACGAAACGGATTACCGCTATCCCATGATCGGGACAGACGGGGCAAGAAGGGAATTTATTCTGGCCAGCCATCCTGAGAAAATACAGATTACCCAGCAGGATGTGCGGCAGGTGCAGCTGGCCAAAGGAGCCATATTGTCGGGATTTCTCGCTTTGCTCAATGAGGCGGGCATAGGAATGGAAGAACTGGACAAGGTGCTCATTGCCGGTCAGTTCGGCGCCCACCTTCCTGTGGACAGCATGACGGGAATCGGCATTCTGCCCCGTGAAGTGGCAGATAAAATTGTCTATGTGGGAAATACTTCAAAGACAGGAGCGTATATGGCTCTCATGTCAGGGAAAGTGAAGCGGGAAATGGAAGAACTGGCTCATTATATGGATTATATGGAGCTGGGAGCCACGAAAGGATACGAGCGGCTGTTTGCCGACTGCCTGATCTTCCCGGATTTTTCCGATGTTCAGAGAGAAGGAGAGGAATAATGGGGAAAATTCTTGATTATCAATGCACTTACGACAACGCGGTGGGAATCAGCAGTGAGATTACCGAAAAACTGGACCTGACATTTCCAGACGCATATCTGCACTGGGATACCATGGTGAAGATTGCCCTTGAGATTAAGAAGCAGGAAGGAGCCTCTTTTTGCGAGCTTCCCTTCTGCCATACTCTGGAGGCGGAGGCTATGGGCGGAATTGTGAATTTCGGCAATGCCATGGCAGGCCCCAGGGCAAAAGAATATATCTGTGAAACACCGGATGAGGTGCTGGCTCTCCCGGAAATTGATTATGAAAAAGGCCGGATTTTTGAGACGCTGAAGGCCTGTAAATATTTGAGGGAGCAGGGAGAAAATGTTGCTTTGATGGTCTCAGGGCCTTTCACAATTCTCAATGTGCTGATGGACGCTGGGCTGGTATTCCGCTTTCTGAGGAAACAGCCGGAGAAGATGCAGCAGATTTTTGACAAATTTGCAGAGGAACTGCTGCGCTTTCTGGAAAAAGCCCTGGAATATCAGGTGAATATCATCAGCTATGCAGATTCTTCCGGAGGACTAAATATTTTAGGGCCGAAAAACACACAATATGTGATGGAACATTTTGCCTATCCATTTTTGAAACGGGCCCAGGCGCTTGTGGAAGGAAAGGCGCAGATTTTCCTGTGTCCCAAGACTTCCTATGCCCTGCTGGGAACGGATAAGATCACATGGGAGGAGATTTCGATTCCAGAACCCATGAAATATGTGGACGGGGCCCTGCTGGTGAAAGACCGTGCGCCTATTGTGGGACAGGTGTGCATCAAAAATATCGGCTATATGGTACAAAAAGAAATAAAAGCAGTAAGACTGGTATAAGGAGGAGAACAAGATGATTCAGGTAAATGCAATGGGGGATGCCTGCCCCATTCCGGTGGTGAAGACAAAAAACGCAATCCGGGAGCTGGCAGGACCGGGAATAGTAGAGACACTGGTGGACAATGAAATCGCCGTACAGAATCTCACAAAGATGGCCAATCAAAAGGGCTATGGGGTAAAGTCAGAAAAGCTGGGAGAAAACCAGTACAAAGTTGCCATGACCATAGGCGAAGGCGCAGAGATACCAGAGGCAAATGAGGCAGAGGCCTGCCTGGTACAGCCTGGACAAAGAAAGAAGAAAATTGTGGCAGTGATCTCGTCCTCAGAAATGGGCGGGGGCTCCGAAGAGCTGGGAAAAGCGCTGATGAAAGGATTTATCTATGCCCTGGGCCAGCAGGATGTTCTGCCGGAAACCATTTTATTCTATAACGGAGGGGCGGCCATGAGCTGTGAGGGCTCCCCGGCGCTGGAGGATTTGAAAAGCATGGAGGCACAGGGAGTGGAGATTCTCACCTGCGGCACCTGCCTTGATTTCTATCATCTGAAAGAGAAGCTCCAGGTGGGAGAGGTCACCAATATGTATGTGATTGTGGAGAAAATGACAGGAGCGGATTTGATTGTGAAACCGTAGGTTTTAAAATACAGATGGAGGGACTGATAACATGAAAAAGAAATTAATCGGAATGATGCTGTGCGCGGCAATGGCGGCTTCCCTGCTGGCAGGCTGTGGAAGTTCAGGAAGCTCAGGAAGCGATACGGCAGGCCAGACGAAGGACTCTGCCGGACAGGAAGAGGCAGAGGATTCCCAGGAGCAGCCTGAGGATACTGACGGCACAGCTGACAAAGAGAACAGCGGCAGTGATTCCCTGGTAATCCCTGTATCGGCCACGGTGACAAATTTAAATCCTCTGCTGGAGTCTATGGCGGAAGGCGCTATGCAGCTG
>CANSYV010000276.1 GCA_947651335.1 uncultured Lachnospiraceae bacterium | reverse complement strand
GAGTGGATCACCGATCCTTTGACAGTGGCGATGATTAAAGACATTGACAAATCAGATGTGGTGGGCACGCATTTGATTCAAAGCCCTGTGCTTGGTCCGATCTCAATAAAGGAAATCTCTGGCGGTGTCAAAACTTTGATTTTGATGGCTTTTGACAAAAGCGGTAAGATTTTTAATGCATCTGCCTGTGGGGATAATTGTGTGAAATGGATTGCAGAGCTTGGAAAAAAAGGTGATTTGACCATTAATCTGCATCATGTGATGGATTTTAGCTCTGTATCGTCATTTGAAGCTGTTATGCTCAATACAGGGGTGGTTGTTCATAATTATGGAGAATATCTGGAGGAAGCACTTAAAATAAAGGAGCGTTGATGTGTGAAAGGAAAATATCGTATTGTTGTACAGAATAATAAGCTCCATTATGAATTAAATATCCGGAGGAATATCACAATTATTCGCGGAGACAGCGCTGCAGGGAAGACAAAATTAATCAATCTTTTGGAGCAGGCAACAGCACTTGGGGAAAGTTCGGGGGTTGAGGTTTACTGTGAACGCCCATGCAGAACACTAAGGGGAAATGATTGGAGCCTTATTCTGCCCAATATCCATGAAACGATTATTTTTTTGGATGAAGAGAATAGATTTATCAAATCACAGGAATTTGCGGCCGCAGTGAAATCTTCGGATAATTATTTTGTAATCATTACAAGAGAGGATTTACCAAACCTGCCGTATTCCGTGGAGGAAATTTATGGAATTCGTGCTTCTGGCAGATATCATGACCTAAAGCGAACTTATAATGAATTGTACCACATATATAGTGCGAAAACGTTTATTGACAAAGAGAGGCCAGAGGCCGTGGTAGTGGAGGATTCCAATTCTGGTTATGAATTTTTTAATACAATCTGTCGTGAGATCGGGATTATCTGCGCCAGTGCAGGGGGAAAATCTAATTTGAAAACGGAAGTGTGCAGACGGAGTGAGGAATCAGTGATGGTAATTGCAGATGGTGCGGCAATTGGCGCGGAGATGAATGAACTGTATCAGCTGATGTGTCATAAAACCACCATAAAATGCTATCTTCCAGAGTCGTTCGAATGGCTGATACTGAAGTCTGGAATGATTAATGGAAAAACTGTACAAGACATATTGCATCATCCGGAAGATTTTATCGAGAGCCAGCAGTATTTCAGCTGGGAGCGCTTTTTTACAGCACTTCTGGTGGAACATACTCAGGATTCGTATCTTAAATACAACAAAAGTACATTGAACAAAGCATATTTGCATGGGAAGATGAAAAAGGCAATTATGGATGTAATGGAGTGGTTGAGCTGGTATGAAAATTAAGGAGCTGTCCCGAAAGTAATCTGCAATAGAAGAAAAATCCTGCAAACTATTTACAGATTATTATTTTCGGACAGCTCGCGCTTATTGCCTTGTACTACTGATCTTTTACTCCAAGTTCAACCGATGATTCAACACATATCTGCACAAGAAATAAAACACCACAGAAAACACAATGCTGAAAATCAAAGCCGCCATAAGGGAATAGTTAACAGCGTCATAAACAACGGTTACAGCAGCCGTGGAATCGTCTATTGTGAGGCGGGAAGTTATGGTTCTTAAATGGGGCGCTGCTATACACATGATCACGATTCCGGCTATCTGCTGCAGGAAATAGAGCCCCAGATAGACAACTGCGGCGGCCAGCAGTTTGTGCCCGGTGAATAAATTTCCAACAGCTGCTGAGACATAGATCTGTATCATCATGAAAAAAGGCGTCAAGAGCAGGGATATCCCTGCTGTTCTTGCAATGGCCGGAGCGCCTGGGCAGAACAGTGATGCAAGCACATTGGGCAGTTCACGGAAAAATTCACCTGCGTCACGATAGGAAAGAACCAGTATCATAGAAGCGATTATGGCCCAGAGGAACGTAATCGCCAGCCAGATGATGCCTGTAAATCCTTTCCCCCAGATTAACTGGTCAGCGGTGACTGGCAGTGTATTGGTCAGATATCCCTGCTGGGCGAATACTCTTTTATAAAACCGATAACCAGTATAAAAGTAGGTAAAGACCATGACACAGCCTATGGCTATTATGGCAGCAATAAGCAGAAATACGGCCATGATAGATGAGTTGGATGACTGAACTCCGCCCATGAGGTTGATGCCGATTCTGCAGATAACTGCAACGGACAGGCCGATTATGTGGATGGCAAGCAGCAGAGGTGAGATGGTGTGCCATTCGTGTTTAAATACTTTTTTTAACATTTGAATACCTCCCGGAATAAGGAATCTATGGACTGGCCCTGTTTGATGCGGATTTCATCCACCTGCGCCTGCATGCAGATCTGGCCGTCCCGGATAAATACCACCTCATCCAGAATATTTTCCACATCCGCGATCAAATGTGTGGAAATCAGGATAGAGGCATCTTCGCTGTAATTATTGATAATAGTGGCCAGGATGTAATCCCGCGCGGCCGGGTCTACGCCGGCAATGGGCTCATCCAGACAGTACAGCTGCGCCCGCCGGCTCATAACCAGAATCAGCTGTACTTTTTCCTGAGTGCCTTTGGAAAGGGTTTTGATGCGAAGCGCCGGGTCGATATTCAGCCTGCGCAGCATATCCAGTGCCCGTGCGGTGTCAAAGTCTTCATAAAAATCCTTAAAATAGGAAAGATACGTACTGACTTTCTGGTTTTCGTCCAGATAAGACCGCTCCGGGAGATAGGACACGATTTTCTTCGTCTCCAGGCCGGGTTCATGGCCGTTGACGCGCAGAGACCCTTCTGTGGGGCTCAGCAGGGAGTTGATCAGTTTGATCAACGTGGACTTGCCGCTTCCGTTGGGCCCCAGCAGGCCGATGATGCGCCCGGATTCCAGTTTGAGATCTACATGGTTTAAAGCAGTACGGGAACCATATTTTTTTGTCAGTCCCGAACATTCTAAAATTGTACTCATGACTGCCCCTCCTTTAGAATTTTTTCAATCAGATGCAGAGTGTCCTGGGGCTGAAAGCCCATGCAGGACATTTTCTCCAGGAATTCCTGGACCTGGCTGGATGCCAGCTGTTCTTTTAAATTTTCGATCATTTCCTTGTCCTCCGTGATAAATCTTCCGCTGGTTCTCTGAGAATAGACCAGGCCGCTGTGCTCCAGCTCTGTGAGAGCTTTCTGCATGGTATTGGGATTTACCTTTGCCTGGGACGCCAATTCCCGCACCGACGGTAATTTTGCCCCTGGCTGGTAAAGCCCGGAAATAATGTCCCGCTGTACCTGTTCTGCCAGCTGGACGTAAATCGGCCGATTGGAATCTAGATTCCATGCCATATGGACATCCCCTCCCTGTGTATTATTGTATTAAGAAACTAATACAATAATACAATAAACTGAGTGACATGTCAATAGCTGTGAAAACAAATTATTGAAAAGGGCGGTGAATTATTGTGCCCGTATCATACCGCAGGGGGCAGGA
>CANSYV010000275.1 GCA_947651335.1 uncultured Lachnospiraceae bacterium | reverse complement strand
CTGTGAACATGAACACATCGACCATATCCAACCTCATAATAATTTCCCAGCTCACCCACTGTGGAGATTTCCATCATTCTCCCCCATTTTTCCGACTCTTTCTGCACCTGGAAGATCTTGGGCTGGGGTTTGAACTCCGGAACAGACTCCGGTTCCTGTTTTCTGGGCAGCTGAAGCACAAACCCATCCTCATAAGGGATCAGGTCAAAATACTGAATATACCCTGTATGGGGCGCCATGAATCCGTACAAATAATCCTCAAATTCCTCGATCCTGTAAATATTCACTTTGGATACCCGGCGGTATCTGAACAGCTTTTCCTTATCATACATATGATGTTTGTGAAAAAGCTTGATTGCCTGATCTGTACTCTCGGAACGTTTCATAATGGGAATCCTGGCATCCACAATCTGGTGCATCTTATCTTTCACCTGCTCCAGAAATGTCTCTCCCCTCTCCTGAAGCCCCTCCATGGTAAAGTACAGTCCCGCACCCACAGAATGATGGAGCACAACCTGATTCACACACTCTTTGCCTGCCAGTTTGTAAATAGCCTTCAGAAGAATCAGGCACGCGCTTCTCTGGTAAGATTTGTGTCCCGCCTCGTCGGCTGTGGTGACAAATTCCAGCACCGCGTCTTTTTTCAGTGATTTGTGAAGCTCTGTCAGTTTCCCGTCCACCAGCATCAGGATAATGGAATGCTTCCGAGATTCCTGCCACTCCTGGGCAATCTCTGACAGGCGGATGCCATAAGCATATGTTCTCTTTTCCCCGTAAATCGTCGCTGTTACCATTTGACTGTCCATAGTCTCTCCTTTCTGGCATCAAAAATCAGATATCCGCAAAAGGCTGGCCAAACCCGGCACTTCTAATCTGAAGCTGGGGAAACGCCTGCCCCATCCATTTTTCCATATAAGAAATAAAGAAATATTCTGTCCCGTAATGGCCTGCATCAATGATACAAAGCCCCTGATCCACTCCGTCAATCCCTGTATGATGGTCAATATCTCCGGTAATCAGCACCTGTGCGCCTTTGGATACGGCGCTGGAGACCATACTTTTTCCTGAGCCGCCGGATACTGCCGCTTTTCGGACCACCCGTCTCAAATCACCGAATACTTTCACCGCCGGCAGTCCAAAGCGTTCTTTCACAAAACGGGCACATTCCTCCAGCTCCATGTCCCGGGGAAGACTGCCGATGCGCCCAATCCCAATGGGATTTCCCTGTGTATCCGCCCCCGTCTCACAGAGCACACAGCTGTCTGATAATTCTAAAAGCTCCCCATTGATATCGGCCATGGCCAGCACATCAAAATTGGTGTGCATAGCATAGTATGCTGTGCGGCTTTCCGCCAGTCTCAGGATTTTCCTTCCTGTAAAATCCTGGTCATTTACCTTTTTCACAGCCCCGAAAATCATGGGATGATGAGTCAGAATCAAATCCGCCCCCCAGCCGAGAGCTTCTCCCAGAACTTTCTCTGTCAGATCCAGCGCCACATAGACTTTCTTCACTGCCTGGTCCATACGCCCCACCAGCAGTCCCACATTATCCCATTCCTCCGCACAGGAAGAAGGATACTGTTCTTCCAGCCTGTTTACAATTTCCCTACATGCCAAACCCATATGTTTCCCATGCCTCCTCCAGACATTTTTTCTCCTTGTATACCAGTTCCAGCCGGGTTCTGGCCCGGCTGCTGTTCACTTCACCCAGTTCTCGTTCCAGTTTCTCCAGCCTGTTTCTTTCCCTGCATAAATATTTCTGCAATACCGGATGTCTGTCCCTAAGCAGGTATTTCCCATACCGGAACTGGGCTTTATCCCAGCATTCTTTCGTTTTCCCGCAGACCAGATGCATGACAGGATAATACTTTCCGTTCTCCTCCACCATATCCTCACTGTCCACAGTAAACGGAATCTCCTGGAGAAACTTCCGGAATTGTTCCACGTCAGACTGTGGCTGCACAATCAGCTCTTTCACCCCTGCCAGCTGTCTGGCGCCTTTTACCAGAATCTTTTCCATCAGCGGCCCGCCCATGCCCGCAATCACGATCGTCTCTGCTTCCCCCGGACGAAGGGCCTCCAGGCCGTCACTCAATCTGCATTCTATGTAATCCAAAAGTCCATATGCCCTGATATGTTCTCTGGCCCTGGATAAAGGGCCCGGGCGTACATCCATGGCAATGGCTCTTGGTATCTGGGACTGCTGTACCAAATAAATAGGAAGATATCCGTGGTCGCAGCCAATATCTGCCAGCCGGTTCCCCTTTGACACCAGGGCCGCTGCAGCCGACAGCCTTTTTGATATCTGTATCATACTCCTATTCCTCCTGGAATATTTTAATCCAGATAATCTTTTAACTTCCTGCTCCTGCTGGGATGACGCAGTTTCCGCAGAGCTTTGGCCTCAATCTGGCGGATTCTCTCACGGGTGACATTAAATTCCTGCCCCACTTCCTCCAGGGTTCTGGCCCTGCCGTCATCCAGGCCGAAACGCAGTCTGAGTACCTTCTGTTCCCGCTCTGTCAGCGTTCCCAGCACCTCCACCAGCTGTTCCTTTAACAGGGTAAAGGCCGCCGCATCCGCAGGCACTGGAACATTATCGTCCTGTATAAAATCTCCCAGATGGCTGTCCTCCTCCTCACCGATAGGCGTCTCCAGAGAAACCGGCTCCTGGGAAATCTTCAAAATCTCACGCACACGCTCCACAGACATGTCCATCTCTTTGGCGATTTCCTCCGGCGTAGGTTCCCGTCCCAGTTCCTGAAGCAGCTGACGGGATACCCGGATTAATTTATTAATGGTTTCCACCATATGGACGGGTATCCGGATGGTCCGCGCCTGGTCGGCAATGGCCCTGGTAATGGCCTGGCGTATCCACCAGGTGGCATATGTGCTGAATTTGTAGCCTTTGCGGTAGTCGAACTTTTCCACGGCTTTGATAAGCCCCAGATTTCCCTCCTGTATCAGGTCCAGGAACAGCATCCCCCGGCCCACGTAGCGCTTGGCAATACTGACCACCAGACGCAGGTTGGCCTCCGCCAGCTTTTTCTTGGCTTCCTCATCGCCTTTTTCCATTCTCTGGGCCAGCTGGATTTCCTGCTCTGCTGTCAGCAGATTTACTTTACCGATTTCTTTCAAATACATGCGCACAGGGTCCTCGATACTGATTCCCTCGGGCACAGACAAATCAATTTTTTCGATATCTACTTCATCTTCCTCCTCCAATTTCACTTCGTCGTCATCATCCAGAATCAGATTGTCCGAATCCCCTTCTGTGATGCGGAGCACATCAATGCCGCTTGCCTCCAGAAAATCGAACACTTTCTCAATCTGATCCGGCTCCAGCGGAGTGTCCTTGAAGAAATCGTTAATCTCCTGGTATTCCAGCACATTTTTTCTCTTTTTGGCCAGCTCCAGAAGCTCCACAAGTTTCTCACTGAATTTCCCCATGTTCATTTCCATTGGTGTTCCATCCTTCC
>CANSYV010000274.1 GCA_947651335.1 uncultured Lachnospiraceae bacterium | reverse complement strand
ATGTGCGTATCCGTATCAGCACCCAGGAGCCGGAACGTTTTTTAAATCTCTGCGGCAAAAACAGCCTGCTGTTATTCCAGATTGAGGAGCACCGCGGCAATTGCGAGATGGATATCAGTCTGTCAGATTTCTTTAAATTACAGCCCATCTGCCGCAAGACCCATACCCGCATACATATTCTCCGCAAAAGAGGCGTCCCTTTTTTCTTCCTCAGAAACAGAAAGCGCAAAGCTCTTTTCCTGGGCCTGGCACTGTGTTTTGTGCTGGTATATCTGTTGTCCACAAGAATCTGGAATATTCATGTGGACGGCAATTATTCTTACAGCACCCAGTCCATCCTTGCGTATCTGGAGGGACAGGATATCCGCCACGGCATTGCAAAGAGAAAACTCTCCTGCGCGGATATTTCCGCCGGAATCCGTGAAAATTTCCCCGACATGATCTGGGTGGCAGCCAGAATCCGCGGGACCAGACTGCTGATTGCTGTGCAGGAAAACATGGATTCCATGCCCCAGGAAGAAGACGCGCCAGACCCGGCACCCAGTGACCTGGTGGCAACCAAAAGCGGGGAAATCATGCAGATGGTTACCCGGCAGGGCATTCCCCAGGCTCAGGTAGGGGACACCTGCGAAAAGGGACAGGTGCTGATTAAGGGAGTGGTGGATATTATCAATGACGACGGGCAGCTGGTGCGTCAGGAACTGGTTCCTGCAGATGGGGACGTATATATCAGAACTGCTTATTCTTATTATAAGGAATTCCCATTGACCTATGAAAAACGGGTTTATACGGGAAAGACCAGAAAAAAACTGGTATTGCAGCTCCATTCTCTGGAAATCCAGGCAGGACTTCCCGGTCATCCCTTCGAACATTTTGACCAGGTGGGGAAATTTCACACATTAAAATTAACAGAAAATTTTTATTTACCTATTATATATGGAAGGAATACAGTACACGAATATAAAATTGTCAAAAAAAAGTATTCTCAGGAACAGGCCCAGTCACTGGCACGGGATTTTATTTTACGTTTTTTAGACGAAATTATGGAAAAAGGGGTAGAAATATTAGAAAACGGTGTTAAAATAGAAGTAACCGAAGACCGCTGCATCAGCAGAGGGACCATTTATGGACTGGAGAAAAACGGGGACTGTGTTCCTCTCACCAGCCAGCAGAAAACTCCAAAAGCCGAAGAACCAGAGGAACAGTGATACAAAAATCGGGCGGAAAGGATAGCGGATGAGCAATATCTTAGAGGCATTGATCGAGCTGCCTGCAGAACACGAAAAAAACGTGTTCGGGACTTTTGACGAACATTTGAAGACAATAGAAAAAACGTTAAATGTAACTTTGGTCAGCAGAGACGGCCTGCTGAAGATACTGGGTGCGCCAGAACGGGTGGAAAAAGCCCGCAGGCTGCTGGAGCAGCTTCTGGAGTTATCCAGGCGGGGAACTGCCATTACTGCGCAGAGTGTGAATTATGCCCTGTCTCTGGCTATGGAGGAAAAGGAGAAATATATCACACAGATGGACCAGGACCTGATCTGCCATACCATACAGGGACGTCCCATCCGTCCCAAAACCCTGGGACAGAAGCAGTATGTAGAGCTGATCAGGAAAAATATGATTGTGTTTGGAATCGGCCCTGCGGGCACGGGAAAGACCTATCTGGCCATGGCTATGGCAGTGTCTGCGTTTAAAAATGACGAGGTCAGCCGGATTATCCTTACCCGTCCAGCCATAGAAGCCGGTGAGAAGCTTGGATTTCTCCCGGGAGATATGCAGAGTAAAGTAGACCCGTATCTGCGCCCTCTTTACGACGCCCTGTATCAGATTATGGGACCGGACAGCTTCGCGAAGAATATGGAGCGGGGACTCATCGAGGTAGCTCCCCTGGCCTATATGCGCGGGCGTACCCTGGACAATGCCTTTATTATTCTGGACGAGGCTCAGAACACCACGCCTGCCCAGATGAAGATGTTTCTGACCAGAATCGGCTTTGGGTCAAAAGTGATTGTCACAGGAGATGCCTCCCAGAAAGACCTGCCTGCTGATTCTGTTTCCGGTCTGGACATTGCCAGCCGGATTCTGAAAAAGATCGACGGTATCGGGTTTTGCCAGCTGACCAGCCGGGACGTGGTGCGTCATCCACTGGTGCAGAAAATTGTACAGGCTTATGATAATTATGAGATGAAAAACAAAAATGCCAAGGGCAGGAGAACTTCATGAAATTATATGTGACATATGAGGCAGAGGAACAGCTGGATTTTGACTATACCGGCCTGGCCGTATCAGTGGGGGAGGCTGTTCTGGAAGCAGAGCATTTCCCCGGCGGGACAGAAGTGAATCTGGTTCTCACTTCCAATGAGGAAATCCAGCGGGTCAACCGGGAATTCAGAAAAACAGACGCCCCCACAGATGTACTTTCATTCCCAGCCGTGGATTTTGAGAGCCCTGGGGATTACCCGGAATATTCAGATTGGAAAGATACTTATAAAAATCCGGATACTGGAAATATTATATTGGGAGACATTATGATATCCGTGCCGAAATCTCTCAGCCAGGCCCAGCTCTATGGCCACAGTGTCAAGAGGGAGTTTTCTTTTCTCTTTGTCCACAGCATGCTTCATCTGCTGGGATATGACCATATGGAGCCGGACCAGGCCCGGGTGATGGAAGAAAAACAGGAAACAATACTGCAGAATTTAGGAATTAGCCGATAGGGGAAACGTATGAAGAAAAAATTGATTCGAAACGCAGCAGTCATTCTGGCCGCAGTGTGTATGCTTTCAGGATGCAGCAAAAAAGAGGAACCTGCCCCGGCACCGCGAAAGCCGGACATCCATACATCAAAAGATGAAACCTCGACACCTACGCCTACGCCAGAGCCCACGCCTACAGAAGAACTCCTCCCGGAAGGCATGGTGGAAAGTTATCTGTCCGGACAGGAAGTGCCGGAAGAGACCGGCCGCCGCAGGCCGGTGGCTGTAATGTTAAATAACATCCAGGCCGCAGTACCCCAGACGGGAATTGCCAAGGCGGATGTGGTGTACGAAGCGCCGGTGGAAGGTAATATTACCCGGCTGATGGGAATCTTCGAAAACTACGAGGGCATGGAAAAGATCGGTTCTGTGCGCAGCTGCCGGGAATACTATATTTTCTTTGCCCAGGAATTTGAAGCCATTTACGCCCACTATGGACAGGCCATCTATGCAAAACCGTTTCTGGCGCAGGACTTTATCCAGAACCTGAGTGGTCTTGACCAGTATGGCTCGGACATTTATTACCGAAGCACCGACCGGGTGGCGCCCCACAATGCCTACACCAGCTTTGACGGCATCCAGCGGGGAATCAATGATTATGGTTACACCCAGGAATACAGTGAGGATTACCCGGGACATTATGTGTTTGCCAAAAAGGATACCGAAGAAAATCTGGATAACGGAGCCACAGCGAATGTGGTCCGTCTGAACTGTTACCCCACCAACCAGCCCTGGT
>CANSYV010000273.1 GCA_947651335.1 uncultured Lachnospiraceae bacterium | reverse complement strand
ATCCGGTCCATTTTCTTTCCTTTGTCCGATCTATTTGTTTTTAAGATACTCGTCATATGGCCCATGCTGGCAGTTTTCCCGGTGCTTCTGATTCTGGGCGCACTGATTCCGTATCTGGTCTATCTGCCCCAGAGAAGACAGAGCCTGATCTCCTGTCTGGCGGAGAATTAATGGAAAATTGAGGGGCTGACCGCATCATTCTGGAGCTGAAAATTGGCCACACTCCCCACGAGGCCATCCGGCAGATAGAAGCCTGCAAAGTGAAAATCCTCTGAATTTTGTTACTGAAAGAACCGAAACAGCCCTTTCTTTTTCCCATTTTCTCCCTGCAGACGCTTCTGCAGGGAGTCTCCCATGGCATTGCTGTACATCTCATCATTTGACAGATCCATCACACTGAGACTCCCGGAGCTCCAGCCGTATTCTTCTTTCTTTTCATTGTAATATGTGATATGTCTGTAACGTTTGATGAATTTCTGCATTTCTTTTGTAACCGGCTGGCCTGTAATTACTACCAGATTGATAAAAGTAAAACAATGCTGGTCATTGCCCTTGTCCACATCCTCCTGCTCCAGCTGGGAAATCCACTCAGAGCATTCCCGCAGAAGCTCCAATTTGAGATCTTCGCACAGATAAAAGTAACAATATTCCCCGCCTGTAGTCAGCTTCCCCCATTTCGTTTCCACCCCCAGAAAGGTACTCCGGCTGGTGGTGCTCATTTTCTGCATCAACGCAAATGAATGGCCGCATTTTTCCACATTCCAGAAGGGCTCATAATATTCCTGGTCCCGCCCTGCTATTTCCTCTAACCATTCCTGTGCCTTTTCTTCAAAATTCATCTATTTCCATTCCTCCTTAGCTTTTTCAAGTATCGTATACTGAATAATTACGTCACATGAATTTCTGTAAAACTGTCCGTATTATAACATAAATGGACGTAGAAAAAAAGTATCATAAAAAAGCCGGCCAGACCAACATCCAGCCAGCTTTTTCCGCTGTATATTTTTGCAGACCGCTTCTGCTATTTCACTTCCACAGTCCACCCATGAGTATCTTCCAGTTTCCCCAGCTGAATACCGGTAACTGTGTCATACAATCTCTGACTCAGCTCTCCGATGCCGCCGTCCTGAATCTGGAACACTTCCTGCTCATAGCGAAGATGTCCCACGGGGGAGATCACCGCAGCCGTGCCGGTTCCCCACACTTCTTCCAGGGCGCCGCTTTTCGCCGCGTCCTCCAGTTCCTGCACGGAGACTTTCCGCTCTTCCACGGTATATCCCCACTCTTTGCACAGTGTGATGCAGGTATCTCTGGTGACGCCGGGAAGGATGCTTCCATTGAGCACTGGGGTAACCACCTTTCCGTCGATTTTAAAGAATATGTTCATGGCTCCCACTTCTTCGATGTACTTCCTCTCCACACCGTCCAGCCACAGTACCTGGGAATATCCCTCCTCATGGGCCTTCATCTGGGCCGCCATAGATGCCACATAATTGCCCCCTGTCTTGGTCTCACCGATTCCGCCTCTCACTGCCCGCACATAGTCATCTTCGATCCAAATCTTCACCGGGTCCAGTCCTTCCGGATAATAGGGGCCTACCGGGGAAAGTATCACCATAAACTTATAGGTATAAGACGGGCGCACGCCCAAAAAGGGATCTGTGGCGATCACGAAAGGCCGGATATATAAAGAAGTCCCCGGGTCGGTGGGAATCCATCTCTCATCCATCCGCACAACCTTTTGAATCCCCTCCAGGAAAATATCGCCGGGAATTTCCGGGATCATCAGACGCCTGTTAGAATTGTTGGCCCTCTCCAGGTTCTTGTCCGGGCGGAACAAAAGGATACGGCCGTCTTCTGTCTTGTAAGCCTTCAGTCCCTCAAACATTTCCTGGCCGTAGTGGAATACCATAGCCGCAGGTTCCAGCTCCAGATTGTGATAAGGCACCACTCTGGCGTCATGCCATCCTTTTCCTTCTGTGTAATCCACCTCCAGCATGTGGTCGGTAAATATGGTTCCAAATACCAGAGGATCACCTGCCGGAGGCAGTGCCTTCGGTTCTTTTGTCTGTTCCATACGAATTTCTGTCATCGTCTTTCTACCTCGCTTTCTCGTATTTTAAAAATCTATATTCTAAGTCAAAATACGTCTGTTCTTCGCTGGATGCCGCTACCTTCCATTCATCCATCTCATCCAGATTGGGAAAATATGCATCCGCCTCATAAGCAAAATCAATCTTTGTCACAAATGCCCTGTCACAATAGGGAAGCATCTGCTGATACACGCTGTCCCCTCCGATAATATAAACATCCTCAGATGGGTACTTTTCCAGCTCCTGAAACAGCTCCTTGCGGCTGTTTACCGTCTGTGCCCCTTTGACACGGTAACCGCTGTTTTTGGTCAGGACAATGTTGGTCCGTCCAGGAAGGGGCATTCCCCCCGGAAAACTCTCCAGTGTCTTCCTGCCCATGACTACAACCTTTCCCATGGTCTCCCCCTGAAAAGACTTCATATCCGCAGGAATGCGCACCAACAGCTGGTTATCCTTTCCGATCCCCCAGTTTCTGTCAACCGCTGCAATCAAATTCATAGCCTTCTCCTTTCCAGACATGCCCCAATTTACGGAAATTCCTTCTTTATCAATTCCTTACACTGCCACAGGAATATCCCGGACCTGAGGCCCTGTCTGATAATTTTCCACCAGCAGGTCATCCACTGTGAAATCATAAAAATCCTTAATTTCCGGGTTCAGCACCACTTTCGGAGCGTCATACACCGGCCTCCTGATTAATTCCTTTACGATGGGAATATGGCGGTCATAGATATGGGCATCTGCAATCACATGAACCAGTTCCCCTGCCTGCATGTCCGACACCTGGGCAAACATATGCACCAGCAGCGCATACTGGCATACATTCCAGTTGTTGGCCACCAGCACGTCCTGGGAGCGCTGGTTTAAAATGGCATTTAAGGTCAGCTTATCCTCCCCCGGCTGCTGAGTCACGTTAAAGGTCATGGAATACGCACAGGGATACAATGCCATCTCATGGAGATCCCGGTGCACATACAGACTGGTAAGAATCCGGCGGCTGTATGGATTATTCTTCAGGTCATAAAGCACCCGGTCCACCTGGTCCATCATCCCTTCCTTATACGAATGTTTCACACCCAGCTGATAGCCGTATGCCTTACCAATGGAACCCGACTCATCCGCCCAGCTGTCCCAGATATGACTGTTCAGTTCATGGACATTGTTGGACTTCTTCTGCCAGATCCACAAAAGCTCATCAAAAGCACTGCGGATTCCCGTTCTTCGAAGGGTCATTGCCGGAAACTCCCGGCGAAGGTCATACCGGTTCACCACCCCGAACTTCTTCACTGTATAGGCCGGTTCCCCTGTATCTTCCCAGACGGGACGCACTTTCTCACCCCTGGTGTCCACTCCATTGTCCAGAATCTCCTGGCACATGTCTATAAAAATTTGACGGCATATGAAAATCTGAAAGTCAGAACAACGCTTCTTAGTCTGC
>CANSYV010000272.1 GCA_947651335.1 uncultured Lachnospiraceae bacterium | reverse complement strand
TATCCGCAACAAAAAAAGCAGGCTCCAAAGAACCTGCTCTAAAACACAATCTCATATACTGTGGTAATGGGCGTGGCCATTCCAATGAAAAACAGCGAAGCATTGGGCAGCCTGGACATGATTATGGAAACGGGGATACGGATGCAGAAGGCAGAGGTGATTCCCTGAACCATCACCGGAATGCTGTTCCCGCACCCATTGAAATAGCCGATACTGGAAAACAGAGCACAGGTGAGGATACAGTCAGCCGAAAAGCCTCTCAGATAATCCGCGCTCTGCACAATAACTGCAGGGTCGCTGGTAAACAGGGAAGACAGCTGGGCACCGCCGAAAAATCCTCCGCAGAATATGATGATTCCCACTGCGCCCCCGGTTATCATGGCTGTAAACAGCCCCTGCTTTGCCCGCTCTTTTTTGCCTGCTCCCATATTCTGGGCCACAAAAGCTGAGACACTCTGCATCACGGAAGAAGGCACCAGCATCACAAAGCTTACAATCTTCTGGGCCACTCCATATCCGGCTGACGGCATCAGCCCCATATGATTGATGATGGAATTGATTACCAGAAAGGAAATCTGCACCATGGCTTCCTGCAGGGCAATGGGAATGCCCACATTCAGAATTTTCTTAAGCTCCCCGCCGTAGATCCTGCACTGTTTCCTGGTAAACGATACCGGAAGGCTCTGTCTGCGAAGCACAAACATAGAGCAGATCACAGAGACAAACTGTGCCCCCACTGTGGCAATTGCCGCGCCGGCCACATCCATATGCAGTGCCCCAACCAGCAGAAGATCCCCCACAATATTCACCACACAGGCAATTCCCACAAAAACAAAGGGCAGATTGGCATTGCCCACGCCTCTGAGCACACCGCTGATCACATTATAGGCGATAATAACCAGGATACCCCCGGAACAAATCCGGATATAGAGAATGGTCTTTGCCACAGACTCCTCCGGAACCTGGAGAATGCCCACGATACCTCCGGCACACACCTCCAGAAGAACCGTCAGCACAATGCCCAGAACGGCAAACAGCACGATCGTTGTGCCCACAGCGTCACCGGCTGCCTTTGGTTTCTTTTCTCCTATATGCTGGCCGATCATTACCGTAGAACCCATAGCCAGACTGACAATGACAAACGTTACCATCTGCATAAATGCACTTCCCGTGCCAACGGCGGAAATACTGGACGCATCTCCGAAACGCCCTACCACCAGCAAATCCACAGCCCCATAAGCGGCTTGAAGGATCAGTGCCCCCAATACCGGTACCGCAAACCGAATCAGAGATTGGAACACCGACCCTTCCAAAAATGTATTTTCTTTTTTATTACTCATTTTACCAGTTAATCCTTATTTTATAATATTAGAGCGCCATCCCGCCGCTTTGCCTGACAGCCATGGGCGGCGGGCCAGCGCGGCGCGTTTTTATCAATACTCAATAGGACATTGCCATATGCTCGTTTTCTGCCCATATGGTCTCAAAATACTCCCGGTCAATCTTTTCTTCTTCCCCTGTCCACGGGTCATTATAGTAAAGAGACTCCCTGTCGTATCCGGTTAACGCTATGGTATGGGACCCAAAGCCATCCAGCCTGGTCACCCATACCACCACCAAGCGTTTGTCCCTTAGCTTATCCTCAATCTGCTCATAGCTGCACCCTGTCATATTTACATAACTCCCGAAATATTCCCGGGTCATATCTTCCAGCCCTCCGGGAAACACCACCAGACTCCCGCCCTCAGACGAATAGGGGCTTCCCACAAATCCCTGGTTCGGGTCTGAGCTTTTGGGCATCTTGTCCGCAGCCTCCGTCTTACTGATTGTAATGCCGGCATAATCAGCCATCATGGTCCAGGAGGTAATTTCACAGCCCGTGGGAAGTTCCGGCCTCTGGCAGACAGGTTCAGACAGATTTTTCACGAAATAAATCTCTCCTGTATCTTTTTCAGCTTTGTACTGCACTGTGTCCACCTGAAATGTTCCTGTCTGTAAACGCCCGTTTTCATCGTAAAAAACATTCACTGGAAGGCCCTTTATCTCCCGCGTCACAAATCCGGTCTGCATCACACCGTCTGTCCCAAAATAGTAGGACTGGTTTTTAATCTTCTGCTCTCCTGTCACCATATTGCCCTGGGAATCAAAGTAATATTTTCTGCCATTTGATTTTAAAAAACCTGTATGTATTTTCCCATTCTCATAATACCGGATCTGGCCATCCTCCTGATGGAATCCATTTTTGATCCTGTTGGTAATCTTTAAGCCGTCTGCCTCCATTCCCGCAGCAGCTTCCGCAAATATGCTTCTGGGAATATCAGCCGCTTTCAGCACTTCATGATGTTCTGGCGCAGCCGCGTCCACCCTGCCTGTGCTGATCATACATGCCATGAAAAACAACATTCCTATTCTTTTCATACACACCCCTCAGCCAAAAAAGATACCGCCAAAGCAGTGTACTTCCTGCTGCTTCGGCGGCATTGCCTGCTGTGCTTATTCTGTCAGCAGATACACATCTGTATAATACATGCCTTTCGAAGATGCCTCCTCGTGGCTGGCCACATAAATATCAATACAGTTCTTTTTAATGGCTCCGCCGCAGTCTTCTGCCACGTACACCTGTCCATTGATGACTACCTCTGTCCCATAAGGAATCTGTTTCGGCTCTACAGCTATGGTCCTGTTTGTCACAGGGGGCACGCCGCTGGCAGTAGAATTCATTCCGGAGTAGGGACCGCAGCAGATACTGCAGGCACAGTAGTGGGTAATCCGGAACTCTCCCAGAGGTTTCAATTTTGCCGTGGAAGACACACTGACCGCCTCGCCCTCATTGACAATGATCGCATTTGCCGCCGCTGTGGCGTCCTGAAGGTTCTCAGTGGCCGCCTTTGCCCAGATGCTCTCAGAAGCAATATCTGAGGAGGGTTCTATCAGCGCTTCGCCCTCAATCATCTCATCTTCCAGCTGGTCTTCTTCCGGGTTTTCCAGGTCATCTGATTTCTTTTTTTCTTTTGCCTTGGATTTTTCTTCTTTCAGCTCAGTCATCGCATCATTTTGAAGAAAACCTGTGATTTTTTTACCTGAATCGTCATTGTAAGTAATCTGGCTCCAGTTATCACTGCACATTCCCGTACAGGTGACCACATCATCCACGGAAACTTCTCCCACACTCAGTCCGTCCCTGGTGCCGGGAAAGTTCAGAACCTGGGAATCTTGTACAACAACCAGCTTTTCATTCATCTTGGTAATCAGCTGCTTGCTGGAAAGATAGTAGGACTCTGTATATCCGTAAACTTTTTTTCCCTTTACCGTTATCACCAGCTTACTCCAGCCATTGTCACACAGCCCCACTCTGTCTGCCGGCTGGCCAAAGGAAAGCTTCTGCATGATCTTTGCGTCTGCATTGGGATGCTCCCGTATTTTTAAAGATGCATGGGAGCTGTACACTTTTCCGGCTGACACTACCATCTTGCCTTTGTTCCCTGTATCATACTCAAAGGCGTACCCATACAAGTCACAGCCATCCTCCATATGC
>CANSYV010000271.1 GCA_947651335.1 uncultured Lachnospiraceae bacterium | reverse complement strand
TTTTCATACCCCTTTTCTTCACGATTGCGCATACTGTTTTTAAATTCTTCTTCCAGTGCTTCTCCCTTTTCCACAATCCGGTTGGGTTCATCCAGCACGAAAAAAGTCTCCTCCTTTGGAAAATAGTCCATAAAGGTGACCATGCCGTCTTCCCGGTATTTTTCCGCAGCCGGATAAATGGTAATACTTTCCAGATTTTCCAGGGAGCGCTGGCTCTCCACATCAAAACTGCGGATGGAATCCACTTCATCCCCCCACAGCTCAATCCGCCAGGGATTTTCCTCTGTCAGCGGAAAAATATCGACAATACCGCCCCGTATAGAAAACTGGCCGGAGTTCTCCACCTGGCCTGTCCGCTCATACCCCAGGCTCACCAGATCTTTTCCCAATTGTTCCAAATCCATGGGACTGTCGTTTTGAAAATGCAGACAGCTTTCCTCAATCTCCTGCAGAGGCCGGATACGTTCCATGCATCCCCCCACACTGGTGATCACAGTCACGTTCTTTTCCTCAAGAATTTTCCGGATTACCCGCATCCGCTGTTTGGTCAGGAGATTGCCCTGAATATCCGCATAATAAAACAACAAATCTTTTGCCGGATACAGAAGAACATCCGGCTGATAAAACCGATAATCTTCAAAAAATTCTTTCGCTTTCTGATCATCCTCTGCCACTACCAGACAGTTTTTGTATACATCCGAAAGACCATATAACCAGTGTGCCTTCTGGGATTCCAGACAGCCGGTTACCTGCAGAATTCCCCGGTTATCTCTTAAATTCCGGCGGATTTCTTCATATTCCGCCAGCCCCTTTAAGGGATTGACAAACGTTTCCATATCTATTCCTACTGCTTTCTCCTATCAACCGTTAAATTGATTCATGGCAGCATCCGCGCCCTCTCTCAAAATCACTTCCACCGCATCTGCCGCCCGCTTTACTGCCTGATCAATGAGCTTTCGCTCTTCACCGGAAAACCGCCCCAGCACATGATTGGCCAGGTCCCATCCTTCTGGTTTCTGGCCCACTCCGATGCGGACTCTGACAAAATTCTGAGTTCCCAGATGGCTGATAATATCTTTCATGCCATTATGCCCGCCTGCGCTTCCCTTTTTCCGGATGCGGATCTGCCCCGGATTCAGATTGATATCATCATAGATTACAATCAGTTCTGTCTCCGGGTCTGCTTTATAGTAATCACACATGGCCCGGACAGGCCCTCCGCTTAAATTCATATACAAAAGCGGCTTAAGCAGAACCGCCGGCTCCATTGCGATTCTGCCCTTTCCATACATAGCATCAAATTTCACACCGCTTTTTGCAATCCCATGCCTGTCAATCAGCTCATCTACTGTGTCAAATCCCATATTATGCCGGGTTGCCTCATATTTCCTGCCAGGATTCCCCAGCCCTGCTATTAAATACATCTCGTCTCCAAATCAATTAAAATATACCATTTCTTCTTCCAGCGGGTCACACATACGGACTTTCTGGGCACGGAGTACAGGTCCTTCTCCGTGATAGGCGGATTTATATTCCACAGCCATTTCTGCCTGCACATCCACCCAGCCGCCCTCTTTCAAATGAGGCGTATCTTTACTCTCACAGATAATACCGATAAACGTGGTATCATCGGCGCAGCAGGTCATGGCCATCCTGCCGGGGACAAATTCCTCCCTGGGAAAATCACTGGGTTTCAATACCCTGCCTTTAAAATGCACCACTTTCCCCTGATATTTCTCAGGATACTCCATGGCATCCACATACCACAGCCCGTAATCTTCCGGGGCAATCTCCACAACCGGAGCCTCTAAGTCGAAGGGCATCTCTCCCTCGAAAATGTCATCCAGCTCGCCTTCTTCATCTTCAAAGATCACTTCCGCCCTCTGGTTCACCACTTTGATACTCCGGCGGTATGACGCCAGCGGTTCCTGAAGACTGCTCCTGTTAAAAAGCACCAGATCTGCCTGGCGGACCATGTCCATAAACAGGGACTTCATATTACTTAAAAATACACTGAACGTGCTGGCATCCACTGTGGTAATCTGCTGCACAATCCCCCATCCGGCGGGAAAACGCATATTTTCCAGTATACTCATGGGCCACATGCCGTTGTACTCTATTAATACCCTGCCCGGACTGTAGCAGATATCCATAGCCGCCAGGCGCTGGGCAGTGAGTTCCTCCTTGGACTCCACCACTTCCAGAACCGTGTTGGCCTGTTCCAGCAGCTTTGGCTCATATTCTTCTTCCCCTTCTTCACAGACAATCAAAAGGGTCTTCTCCGGTATGGCAAAATAATCCTGGGCCAGAGTAAATTTCAGAAAAGAGGTCTTGCCGCTTTCCAGAAAACCTGTGAGCAGATAGACGGGAACCTGAATTTCTTCTTCCATAATGAAGTCTGCCTCCTTTTAGCGTTTCCCTGTTCCAAACAATTCTTCCAGCTTTTCATTTTTCAGTTTAGAACCAATTACACACAGCCGCCCTGTGTATTCTGGTTCTCCTGTGCGGATCTCCACTTCCTCCGGCACCATGTCAAAGTACAGCCATGTCCCGCTGGAATCCGGCACCATGCCTTTTGCCCTTAAAACAATGCCGTATTCCTCTTCCCTGGAAAGCTGGTCCAGAATCTGTTCCAGCTGCTCTCTCTCATAAGTCCTGGCCGTCTCACAGCCCCAGCTGGCAAATACCTGGTCAGCATGATGATGGTGGTGTTCGTGCCCGTGGTCATGGTCATGACAGCCGCACTCATGGTCATGGTGATGCTCATGATGATGGCCTGGACCCTCTCCATGGTGATGCTCATGATGTTCATGATGATGACCTGGACCCTCTCCATGGTGATGCTCATGATGTTCATGGCATTCCTCATGGTGATGCTCATGATGGTGGTGATGTCCATGCTCCTGTTCTCTCAGAAGTTCTTCTTCCAGGGATACCGCCTGCTGCTCCATGGTCTCCAGAATCTTCTTTCCCCCCAGCTTTCCAATGGGTGTGGTCACCAAAACCGCGCCGTCTTGCATCTTCTCAGACAGAAGCTGCACAGCTTCCTGTATTTTCTCCTGTTTCACCACATCTGTGCGGCTTAAGATTACAGTCTGGGCGTACTCCACCTGATTTTCAAAGAATTCCCCAAAGTTGCGCAGATATGACTTGCATTTTCCGGCATCTACCATGGTTGTACTGCTGTTGAGCACCACATCCGCATTCTTTGCCACATTTCTCACTGCCCCCTGAACGTCCGAGAGTTTTCCCACTCCGGAAGGTTCTATCACAATCCGGTCAGGATGGTATTTCTCAATCACTTCCTTCATTGCTTCCCCGAAGTCTCCCACCAGGGAACAGCAGATACACCCGGAATTCATCTCCCGGATTTCAATCCCCGCATCTTTCAGAAAAGCACCGTCAATACCAATCTCACCAAACTCATTTTCAATCAGAACAATCTGTTCTCCCTGAAACGCTTCCTTCAAAAGTTTCTTGATCAGCGTAGTCTTCCCAGCCCCCAAAAAACCGGAAATAATATCAATTTTTGTCACAATCTGCACCTCC
>CANSYV010000270.1 GCA_947651335.1 uncultured Lachnospiraceae bacterium | reverse complement strand
AAAGCTTTAATAGGTTGGCATTTTCCATGTTCATGTCCTAAATCTCCATTTCCCACACTTTTAATGGCTGACATTCCATAACGGATTCCTGTGCCATCCACAGAAAAACGGCTGCCTCCAAAATTTACATCCGGCGGCAGAATATCAATGCCGATCTGGCGGCAGTGCAGAATGTACTCGGAAACTTTAGAGGGAAAATCAATCACGGAAGTCATCAGCGCGGCCATAAACTGCTGTGGATAATAGTATTTCAGATATGCCGTCTGATATGCCACCACCGCGTACGCCGCCGCATGGGACTTGTTGAAAGCGTATTTGGCAAAATCAATCATATCATCATAAATTTTATCCGCGGTTTTCTCATCAATGCCGTTTTTGATACAGCCAGGTATGCCGTCTTCCTCATTTCCATAGACAAAACTTTTCCGCTCTTTTTCCATCACAGCGGCTTTTTTCTTGGACATGGCTCTTCGCAGCAAATCACTTCGGCCCAGGGTATAGCCCCCCAGCTCCCGCACAATCTGCATCACCTGCTCCTGATAGACAATACAGCCGTAGGTGGCCTCCAGAATGGGCTTTAACTGGGGGCAGTCATAGGTGACTGTCTCTGCATTGTTTTTCCCCCGGATATACTGGGGGATAAAGTCCATAGGCCCCGGCCGGTACAGGGCGATTCCGGCGATAACATCCTCCAGGCTCTGGGGCTTTAACTCTTTCATAAAGTTTTTCATGCCAGCGCTTTCAAGCTGGAACACCCCTTCGGTTTTCCCTGTTCCGATGGATGATAAGACTTTTTCATCGCTGTAATCAATTTTGTCCATGTCCAGGCTGATTCCCAGGTCTTTTTCCACCAGCTTCTCGGTATCCTGGATCACGGTGAGGGTGCGCAGTCCCAGGAAGTCCATTTTCAACAGCCCCAGTTCTTCCAGGGTAGTCATGGTAAACTGGGTGGTAATGGAACCGTCTGTGGCTCTGGATAAGGGCACATACTCGTCAATATCTTTCTGGCTGATCACCACTCCCGCCGCGTGCATGGATGTGTGTCTGGGCAGACCCTCCAGCCTTTTTGCCATGTCAATGAGGTTTCGAATCTGGTCATCCTCCCGATAGGTTTTCGCCAGCTCCGGGTTGCGCTCCATGGCCTTGTCAATGGTAATGTTTAACTCTGTAGGAATCATCTTTGCCACAGTGTCCACCTGGGAATAAGGAAGATCCAGCACCCGCCCCACATCACGGATCACTCCCCTGGCCGCCATAGTACCGAAGGTGACAATCTGTACCACCCGGTCTTTTCCGTATTTTTCCACTACATAGTCAATGACTTCCTGACGCCGCTCGAAACAGAAATCAATATCAATATCCGGCATGGACACCCGCTCCGGGTTCAGGAAACGCTCAAACAGCAGATTGTATTTAATGGGGTCCAGTCTGGTGATTCCCAGGGTGTAGGACACCAGGCTTCCCGCCGCTGACCCCCTTCCCGGCCCCACACTGATGCCGTGGTCCCTGGCATATTTGATGAAATCCCACACAATAAGGAAATAGTCCACGAATCCCATGTCGGAAATGGTATCCAGTTCATACTGAAGGCGTTTT
Source organism: uncultured Lachnospiraceae bacterium (assembly GCA_947651335.1). Classification (GTDB taxonomy): domain Bacteria; phylum Bacillota; class Clostridia; order Lachnospirales; family Lachnospiraceae; genus MGBC164599. The sequence goes on along the minus strand of CANSYV010000270.1, from coordinate 1,966 downwards.
TCCAGTTCCTCTGTCACGGGATGATACAACTGGCCCAGCCCCTCCCGGCAGAGTTTGTTCAGATATTCCCAGGAAGTATATCCCTGTGGAACATCGTATTTGGGAAGCTTGGTCACCCCGAATTCAATCTCCACATTACAGCGCATGGCGATTTTATGGGTATTCTCCAGGGCCTCCAGAGCATAGGGAAACAGCTCTGCCATCTCCTGAGGGGATTTTACATAATACTGCCCGCCTTCGTAGCGCATGCGGTCTTCATCGTCCAGCTTCTTGGCAGTCTGGATGCACAGCAGAATATCGTGGGCCGTGGCGTCCTGGGCATAAGTATAGTGGACATCATTGGTGGCCGTCAGCTCAATTCCCGTCTCCTGGTGGAGACGCATCAGCTGCTGGTTCACCATCTGCTGTTCCGAAATCCCGTGGTCCTGCAGCTCCAGGAAATAATTCCCCTCCCCGAAAATCCGCTGATAGCGTAAAGCCGCGTCCTTTGCCTCCTGGTACATGCCCCTCACCAGATACCGGGGCACTTCCCCTGCCAGGCAGGCGCTCAGCGCGATTAAACCCTCATGGTATTGCTCCAGCAGTTCCAGGTCTACCCTGGGCTTATAATAAAATCCCTCCACAAAGCCCTTTGAGACAATTTTCATCAGATTAGCATAGCCCTGGTTATTCTCTGCCAGCAGAACCAGATGATAATACCTGTCCTCCTGATTCCCCGACTCCCGGTCGAACCGGCTTTTGGGCGCCACGTATACCTCACACCCCATAATGGGCTTAATCCCTGCCGCCTTGGCCGCTTTATAGAAATCTATGCACCCATACATGGCGCCATGATCTGTGATTGCCGCGCTGTCCATCCCCAGCTCTTTCACCCTGGCCACGTATTCTTCGATCTTATTGGAGCCGTCCAGCAGACTATATTGTGTATGAACATGCAGATGCGTAAAATTCATTGGCCACCCCCGTTTATTTCGTCTTCTTTACGACTATTTTCCCCGGTTCCAGACTGATCTTTCCCTCTTTCTTCAAATGTCCCGCAGCCCGCTTAAAGGCAGCTTTGCTGATTCCCAGGCTTTTCTGTATCAATGCCGGGTCCGACTTATCATCCAGAAACAGCACACCCCCTGCTGCCTCCATTTTTTCCAGCACCATACGGGCGTCTTCTTCCAGCTGGACGTACGCCTTCTTCCTGGCGCTCACATTTAGCTTTCCGTCTTCTTTCACCTGGGTCACCCGCAGTTCCAGAATATCATTGACCCGGTAATTTCCCTGGGCCTCTTTCGCCGGAATCAGCGCGGAATACTTGTCATCCACAGCCACAAACACGCCGAACCGTCTGCTGATTTCATAGACCCTGCCCTTTACCGTGTCATTGATCCCATAGGGAGACCGAGTCTGAAGATACGGGTAGACTTTCATTGTGGCGCACAGTCTGTGGCTCTTATCCTCATATAATGCCGCCAGACATTCATCGCCCTTTTTCACCGGCACAGTCTGCTCCTTAAAAGGCAGCAGCAGGTCTTTCTCCAGCCCCCAGTTTAAAAAGGCTCCGATGCGGCTGGTGTCCGCCACCTGAAGCACTGCGGTCTGGTCTCTCTCAATCAGCACCTCCTGAACCGTGGCGATGAGCCGGTCCATAGAATCCCGGTATATGAAAACCTCCAGCTCATCCCCCATCTGGATATTATCCGGCACCTGTTTTCTGGGCAGCAGAACCTTTTCCTCCGGTTCTTCCTGTCCAACTGCGCTCTTCTCTGCCAGGTAAACACCAAAGTCCACCTTTTTCACAACATATAATGTCTGTCTTTTTCCTAATACAATCATAAAATCTCCTTTTGACCAGCTGATCTATACATAAAGTTTCTATACATGCAAAAAGGCTGCTGCATTTACCTGCAACAGCCTCTATCAACTGGGCTACAAGGATTCGAACCTTGAAATGACGGAGTCAGAGTCCGTTGCCTTA
>CANSYV010000269.1 GCA_947651335.1 uncultured Lachnospiraceae bacterium | reverse complement strand
AGACAACAAGATTCTGGATGTAGTGGCTGATCCTGACTCTGCCAATGAAGGACGCCTTTGTAATAAAGGCCGGTTTGAGTTCTATGATGTTCAGAGACCGGGACAGATTGCGATCTTAGAGGCTAAGGACATTGAGAGAGCAAGAGAAGCTTTGAAGGCTCAGCTGGATGTGGAGTAGCAGAGTTTTAGAGTTTTCTGAATATAAAAAAAGAGATTATCCTGCGATAGTCTCTTTTTTTATATATTAGAAATTATAATAGGAAGATTAAAGTAAAGTCCTTCTGTCATCTGCCAGTTTCGTAATATGCCTGCTGTCAAAATACTCCAGTATCATCTGGGTATATTTTCGGGAACTGTTCAGGAGAGTCCGGTAATCTGCCAATGTGATACTGCCGTTTTTCTGAATGAAATCTTTCAAAAGCTCCAATGCATTTTCATAACACTCTTTATGCATATAATAGGCAGGGGTAATCTTGACCAGTTCCCCGTCTTTTACCAACTTATCCAGCAGCTGCCGGGTGGTTTTCGCATTTTTGCTTTTACCGATCATATCGTCGGTTTTGGGCATGGCGTATCCGGCTTCTTTATACTGACTGAGGATGCCCTGTACCTCCTGTCTGTTGTCACTGTTCTGTTTTGGCGTAAAGGAATACAGGGCGGTGAGGCCGTCTTTTTCCTTGATTACCTTTTTCTGAATGAGATAATCGTAGAAAACATCAATGCTTTTGACATCTGCCCCGTACAGCTTCTGTACCAGTCTGCTTTTCAGTTCCTCCTTGGACAATCCTTCTGTCAATGCGTTGGCTTTATGGAATGCCTTCAGCATGTCAGTGACAAAAGGAACGATGCTGTCAAAAAAGGTTTTGTGGATGAATATATTTCTGCCGATTTCCAGGACCCTTCCGGTTCCCTTCAGCTTTTTCAAAATGGAAGTGGTTTCTGAAAGGGAAAGGTTTGTCTTTAACGCCAGCAGACTGGTGTCAGGGAATATCTGGCTTTCTTCCTCCAGGAATTTTTCCGCTGTTTCCTCTTTTGTTCCGGTATCCTTGATTTTCATAGACTCCAGCACCATTTTCTGGCTGCGCTTATGGCGTCTGGGGCTGGCATCCAGGACAATGCCGCCGCCGATGGTCTCCAGAGGAGAGTAGAAGCGTATGGCAAAGTAATCCCGGCGTTTTAAAGCAATTTCACGTTCAAAGCGTATCTGCACATAGGCCGTCTCTCCAGGGAGAAGTTCTTCCCGGTCAAACAGTACCACCTTTCCGATGACCTCGTCTGAACCGTAGTAGAAATGTACCCGGCTGTTGTTTTGGACTTTCCGCTCTGTGTGTTCCAGCAGATGGAGACGGACATCCACCATAAAGGTTTTGATCATACTGCCGGGTCTTGCCACAACAAACCCACGGTCAATGACTTCTGTTTTCACAGTAAGGTTCAGGGCTGTCCGCTGTCCTGCGTAAGCCTCCAGAGCGTCTTTGCCGTAAACCTGGATGCTGCGGACTCTGGCGGGAATTCCTGCCGGCATCAAAGCCACTTCGTCGTCCACCTTACAGCTTCCCTCAATGAGTGTTCCGGTGATAACAGTCCCGTGCCCTTTCATGGTAAAGACCCTGTCAATGGGAAGACGAAATCTGTCCGGGCTGTTATCATGAGGGGGCAGTGTTTTTACCATTTTCAAAATCTCTGTGCGCAGGGCATCAATGCCGCAGCCAGTATGGGAAGACACCTGAAAAATAGGGGCATGTTCCAGAAAACTGCCGGATAGATATTCGGAAACCTCCTCCTGTACCAGTTCCAGCCAGTCATCTTCACACTGGTCACATTTGGTGAGCACCACAAAGCCGTGTTGGATATCCAGCAGTTTCAGGATATCCATGTGTTCTCTGGTCTGGGGCATGATCCCCTCGTCAGCGGCAATCACCAGCAGTACAAAATCAATGCCGCCAATGCCTGCCAGCATATTTTTCACAAATTTTTCATGTCCGGGGACATCAATGATGCCGATATTTGTGTCCGGGTCATCGCTTTCCAATTTAGCAAACCCCAGTTCGATGGTAATGCCCCGCTTTTTTTCTTCTTTCAGACGGTCTGTATCTGTACCGGTCAGCGCCTTGATCAGACAGGTTTTTCCGTGGTCAATGTGTCCGGCCGTTCCGATCACAATATTCTGCATAACAAAATTATCCTTTCAATAGTGAAATACCAGAAGCGGTGTGGTCTATATCGCCGTCCAGGAGTGTACGCACATGGAGCCATATTTTATCCTGGCTGATATGAGAAATAATGGGGATCTCACATTTCCGGAGAAAACGCTCCAGGTATTCGGTGGTAAATGTATCCGAGTGCAGAGTAACGGCATATCCTTCCAGGCGCGCATCAGGGGCTGAGCCGCCTCCAACAAAGTCTTCACAGGGCTCCACACGGATATGGAGCCTGTCTGACGCCTGTTCGATACGGGATTTCAGCTGATGAGCCCGCTGCAGCAGGCTTTCCCGGGAGCAGGACAGCATCTGCAGTGCCGGGATAGTCTGGGCAGCTTTCTCCATATCCTGATAGGCAAAAAATACAGTTTCCAGTGCCGAGAGAGTCATCTTGTCCACCCGGACCACCCTGGCCAGGGGGTGGCTTTTCATTGCTTCAATATATGTTTTCTTTCCTATTATAATACCTGCCTGGGGGCCTCCCAGCAGCTTGTCCCCGCTGAATAGAATCACGTCGGCTCCGGCCTTCTGGGCGTCTAAAACTGTGGGCTCAGAAATGTGATATTGTTTCAGGTCCACCAAAAGACCGTTTCCCATATCGTAAATCAGCGGAAGGGAGAACTTTTCCCCAAGCTTCTTCAGACCGCACAGAGGAACATCTTCGGCAAAACCAATAATGCGGTAATTGCTGGTATGCACTTTCATGAGTGCTCCGGTGCGTTCCGGGTCAATGGCACTGGAGTAGTCAAAAAGGTGTGTCTTATTGGTAGTACCCACTTCTCTCAGGACAGCACCGCTGAGGCTCATAATATCCGGTATGCGGAAAGAACCGCCGATTTCCACCAGCTCTCCCCTGGATACAATCACTTCCCGCCCCCTGGCCATACTGGACAACACCAGCATGGTGGCAGCCGCATTGTTGTTCACCACCATGGCAGCCTCGGCACCTGTGGCTTTGCAGATTAAGGATTCCACATGATCGTGGCGGGAACCCCGCTTTCCACTTTCCAGGTCATATTCCAGAGTGGAGTAGGAGCAGGCTGTCTCAGCCACATGTTCCATAGCTTTTCTGCCAATGGGGGAGCGTCCCAGATTGGTGTGAAGCACAGTCCCGGTGGCGTTGATGACACGGCGCAGGCTGGGAGAAGATTCTGCCTGAATCCGCTTTATCACCTGGTCAAAAAAGAGTTTCCGGTCTGTAAGCGCGGGAGGCGTATCCTGGCCGCTTAGAATGGCGTTTCTGAGTATATGAATTTCTTCACGGACGCTGTCCGCGACCAGTGAATAGGGCAAATGCTTCTTAAAAAAAATGAGGCACTCATCCTGAAGCACCTCGTCGACTTTGTAGAGAGCACGCAGACTCTCTTTC
>CANSYV010000268.1 GCA_947651335.1 uncultured Lachnospiraceae bacterium | reverse complement strand
TCTTCCACTTCTTCGGTTCCTTTAAAGTGTTTTGAATCTCTGGTATCAATCCCCAAAACACTTTAAAGGAACCGAAGAAGTGGAAGATTCCAGTTATTATGATCTGATTAAACTGAAAACGCCAGATGGGGAAATAGCGGCAAAAGAACTGGGAAAGAAGAAAAACCAGAAGAAAGAGATTACTTACAAAAAGGGTAAGATGAGTATTGTCTATTCCAATATCCCTTTCTTTTACTGGGAGTCTCTGCCTGATTTTAAACAAGCCTATGGTACGTTAGATCGGATACCAGAGCTGGATACCTATTTATGGAAAAATGAAACAGAACGTGAGCCGTCTGGCAGGAAAAAAGCTTTGCAAGAAGCCGGCGGCATGGTGAACGATGCTTACTGTACCATTCGGTCTTCTGAGAGCAGTAAAGGCAGCAAAAAAGGGGATATTATCAACCAGGCTTTCCCTGTAGGTGAAGAATTAGACACCAGCAGGACGAAAGCAGAGGATGGCCTGGTGCACGTGATTGGCGATGAGATTTTCTACAGTGGAAAAAACGGGAACCAGCTAAAAGAAGAACTGGTCTCTCGCTGGGGAGAAAGCGTCAATGTAGTGCCAGGAGGAAGCGGGACAATGACCCAGCCTGTTTTATCCGTTAAAATTACAGATGAGGCGGGGAACTCCATAGATTATTTCAGAAAGGGCCAGGCAGTCACAGTGACCCTTAATCTCAAAGCAGTACCCGTCCCCACCCCGCAGACGCCGGTATATCAAGAGGAAGGCAACTATTCAGAAGGAAGCTACTCAGGGGCAGGAAGTACAGGAGGCGGTTACTCAGGAGGCGGTAGCTCAGCAGAGACAGAGCCTTTCGCAGATTTTGGAGGCACAGGAGGGGATTCAAACGGTGGCAGTCCAGGAGATACAGTATTTTCCGACGGGGAGTTCTTTGTAGAATAAGTTTTTTTAGAACAAATTAAGTAATTGTGAAACATGACAAGCTCAAGTTAAAAAGTTATAGATTCACAGTTCCAAAGCACGACGAAAGAAGGAACAGACAAACATGCACAAAAAACTAGCAGACCCAGACAGACTATGCATGGGATGTATGACAGAACTGGACCAGCCGGCGGCGCGGTGCCCCCGCTGCGGATTTGATGAGAGGAAATATGAGAGGCCGGATAACAGCCTGCCTCTGCGCGAGATTTTACACGGAAAATATCTAATCGGGAGGGTGATCGGCTGCGGCGGCTTTGGGATTACCTATATCGGCTGGGATTTCTACCAGTGCAAGAAGGTGTGTATCAAAGAATATTTTCCCAAGATGATTGCCGCCAGGAATCCCAAAGCCCAGAGCTATTCGGAGCTGATCTCGGTTTCTGTTTTGTACAGCACTACCATGTACACCCACAATCCCACACAGGTTCAACACGCGTATGTGCAGGGTTTGAAATATTATATCGAGGAAGCCAGGAACCTGTCCCGGTTTTATCTGATGCCGGGAATTGTCTCTGTCCGTGACTTCTTTTATGGAAACAATACGGCCTATATTGTGATGGAATATATCGACGGAATTGATATGCGAAAGTACATCAAGGCATTGAACCGGGGGCTGACGCCCGAGGAGCTGTTTCCCCTTTTGCGGGACGTGTTCAAAGCGCTGAATGAAGTCCATAAGGTGGGGATTATCCATCGGGATATCAGCCCGGACAATATTATGCTTACCCGGGAGGGAAAGGCGAAGCTGATTGACTTTGGCGCGTCAAAGAATTACGGGAATTCAGGGAAAGGGCCGGTGCTGTTAAAGAGGGGATATGCCCCTATTGAGCAGTATTCCAGAGACGGGAAGCAGGGACCATGGACAGATATTTACAGCATGTGCGCCAGCATTTATTATCTGCTGGCCAGGACTCGGATTCCCGTTCCACAGGAGCGGATGAAACAGGACACTGTACAGCCGCTGCAGGCCATGGGTGTGCCGATCTTGGAAAAGAGCGACCGGGCCATTCAGAAAGGGCTGAGCATTGACGCCGAAGACCGCTATCAGACCATAGGGGATTTATATAAGGATTTATACGGCGAGCCTATATAAGCCCATAAGGAGAATGGAAGAAATGAATGAGGCAAAGGAACAGCGCAGCCAGGCGGATACACTGCCGGAGGGCTTTATGATTGCCGGAAGATACCGGGTCATCCGCTGTATCGGCATGGGAGGCTTTGGGGTGACTTACCTCTGCGAGGACAGTAAACTGCAGCGAAGAACGGCCTTGAAGGAATATTTTCCCCGTCAGTGGGCAGAGAGGGAAGAAGAATACATATCAGTGAAGGAGTCTTCTATGACAGAGGCTTTTCGGATGGGGATGCAGTCATTTTTACAGGAAGCCCAAATCATGTCCGAATTTGTAGAAACACCCCATGTGGTGACTTTTTATGAGGTTCTGGAGGCAAATGACACAGTGTATCTGTCTATGGAATATATTGAGGGTTTAAGCGCGGGGCGCAGAATGAGGGAGAGAAAATACCGCCCCTATAAGCCGAAAGAAATGGCGCGGATTCTCATCCCCGCCCTAGATGGACTGGAGCGGATGCATGAGAAGAACATCATTCACAGCGATATCAGTCCGGGAAATATTATGTGCTCAAAAGAAGGGGGAGTATCTTTGATAGATCTGGGAGCCGCAAAGGCTTATAAGGAGAAGGTTCCTGTCTTAAGCGCCTCGTTTTTAAAGCCGGACTATGCGGCGCCGGAACAGTATCGGACAGCAAAGGAGGGGATTCCCAGACATGAGGGCCCCTGGACAGATATATACGGGGCAGGCGGCACCATGTATTACCTGCTCACCGGCCAGAAACCAGCCGACGCCATCAGCCGGCTGGGAGGCAGCGGCATAAAGAGGAAAGAACCGAAGAAATTCAGGCTGCGGAGACTGCCTGGAAAATGGATGAAGCTCATACGCCAGGCTATGGCACTGGAGATTTCAGAACGAATCAGCTCGGCGGCAGAACTCTCAGGCAGAATTCAGAAGCTGCTGTGACGGGGCGGGGCCAGGGGGAAGAACTGAATGATATACATAGGGATTTGCGATGATGACAGGGAGCATCAGAAACTGATAGCGGATATGGTCACCAAATCTCTGTTTTCGTACGATGACGTGGAATTCAGCTGTTACGATTCCGGGGATGAGGTTATTCAGGCGATTGAAAAGGAAGAAATGGGTTGTGAGCTGCTTCTGCTGGATATCAGGATGCCGGGGAGAAATGGCCTGCAGACAGCGGCCTATATCCGGGAACATGGGGTAGATGTGGATCTTATATTCGTGACCGCGGCCACAGAGTATGTGTTTGACGGTTATACATACCAGGCGTTTTCTTATCTGCTGAAGCCTTTGGACTATAAGAAGATTTCAGGAGAGCTGGCACGCTACATGGAGCTGAAGCAGAAAGGGTCTGACTGTCTGCATGTGCAGATAGGAGGAAAGAAAGTACAGATTTTTCTGAACCGTGTGAAGTATTTTGCCACAGAGGGCAGGAAAATTGTTGTCTATCAGCGGGGAGAGGAAGAAAATCTCTCCTTCTATGCCAAAATGAATGACC
>CANSYV010000267.1 GCA_947651335.1 uncultured Lachnospiraceae bacterium | reverse complement strand
ACGCTTCTGTCTGCTCAATCACCAGAAATCCTCCTGATTTCAGGCACACACGCTTTTCCAGAAGTCCGGATAACACATCTTCCAGGGCATACAGCTTGTACAGCGGCAGCAGGCAGTCCCGGTAAAGGCGCAGTTTGTGCAGGTCTTCTGGCTGATATTCTGTCAGATAAGTTTGTATTTTCTCATAAACTGCCGGTACGTCGGTGACGATTTCCTCCAGATTCTCCGTGTAAGCATTCTGAATTGCCCCCAGATAAAAGGGCTGGGCTTCCTGAATCAGCGAATAGCAGGTTCTGGACCTGCCCTTTTCCAGAACCTGGAGTCTGCGCTTTTTTAGTATGTCCAATTCCTGGAATATCTGTTCTCTATCCGCAGCCCCTGCATTGGTGCGCACAATCAGCCCATATTCTTCTGTGACCTCCGGTGCCAGCCATTCTTTCAGACGGCGGCGTGCCTCTGAAGAAAGCTTTGCCGACACCCGCAGAACCGAAATACCTGCTGCCAGAATCAGGTATTTACCGTGGAATTCAAGCTTTGAAGTAACTGTGGGGCGCTTTCCCCGCATGGATTCCCTCATTACCTGAACCAGAAGCTGGTCCCCTGCTTTCAGGATATACCGCCCGTTTACCTTATTTTTGCCGTTGGTATAGACTGCCTGTTCCTGTTCTTTCAGACTGTAAAAGCAGACAATGCCTTCCCCGATTCTCACAAAGGCTCCCTGTATATTGGCGACCACACGTTCCACCTGTCCGATGTAGATATTTCCCAGAATTCCTGTAATGTCCAGCGGCGAAAACGAGATTTCACTTGTCCCTGCCCCGTCCTCTATTTCCGCATACAGTGTACAATCCCTGCCTCTCACCGGCATCTCTGTAACGATTAGTTTATTCAATATTTTCACCTAACCTGTCCAATGGGACAAACCGGGGCTTTTCTGTACTGCCCTCATTGGCGTATACTTCCGCCCTGTGGACCGCGCACCTGTCCCAATCCAGATTCTGTCCCAGATAAGCTGAAAAAGTGTTCAAAACCATGATAGGCTTCACATAATTGGCACTGGAAGCCGCCAGACGCATGGTGCAGACACTGTCTTTTACTGACAACTGGTAAATGCCGGGCTTTAAGTCCACCGTTTTTCCGCCTTTTTTTGTCTCCTTCTCCGCCCATATCGCAGGCTGGCTGTAAAAGCGCTGGGCCTTTTCGGCCAGTTTTTCTATCTTGGGCTGTCTCTTTAGGGAAATCTCATAATCCGCCGCCGCTGTCATGGACATGGCATTATATTTTTTCCCTTCCGGCACTTTTCTGGCACTGAGTACCTGAAATCCCGGTGTCATTGCGCCGTTAAACCGTTTTACAAGCTCTTCGGATGCCATTTCTTCGGATAATTCCATGTCAAAATACTCTCCGCTGCTGGTGACACCCACACTGAGAGGCGCCGCAAAAGAGATGATCATATGGGGCCTGAATCCGCTGGAAAAGGCAATGGGAATCCCGGCTCTGCGCACAGCCTTCTGAAAATAGCGCATGGTGTCCAGATGTCCCAGAAACTTTACAGGCCCATTCTTGGAAAACTTAACCCTTACTTTCAACGCATACACCTCCTTTGTATCTGGCTGCCCCGCATCCGGAACAGGACTGGCGGCAGTTGGGGGTTACCTGTTCTTTGAGCGCTCTCTCCCACTCCCGCTCCAGAAATCCCCTGTCCACCCCTGCGTCGATAAAATCCCAGGGCAGAAGTTCCGTTGTCTGCCGCTGCCGTGTGGTGTAAAATTCCTTGGAAATTCCTGTATCAGCAAACGCCTGCTCCCACAATTCCTCTTTAAAATATTCTGTCCACGCGTCGTATCTGGCCCCCAGCTCATAAGCACGCTTGATTACTTCAGCGGTTCTTCGGTCTCCCCTTGCCAGAAAGCCTTCCAGAACCGCCACCTCCGCCTCGTGCCAGTTGTACCGGATACTTTTGTGATTCACCTGCTGGCGCATCTCCTCCCGCAGCAGATTCACACGCTCCAGATAAGCCTGGCTGTCCGCCATGGGCGCCCACTGAAAAGGTGTGAAAGGCTTGGGCACAAAGAAGGACGTGCTCACTGTAATCTGTACCTTTCCCTGCCGCTGTTCTTTGGGCACTTCGTAATATTCCCCGGCAATGGCCTGGGAGAGATGGGCGATGCCCTTCACATCTTCCACGCATTCTGTGGGCAGTCCCAGCATGAAATACAGCTTCACCCGGTTCCATCCGCCCAAAAAGGCGGCCTTTGCCCCTTCCAGGATTACTTCCCTGGTCAGCCCTTTATTGATTACATCTCTGAGCCTTTGAGAGCCGGCCTCAGGGGCAAAAGTGAGACTGCTCTTTTTCACATCCTGAATCTGGCTCATCACCTGCAGTGAAAAAGCATCAATGCGCAGGGACGGCAGGGATATATTCACCCCAGTGTCCCTGAACTCCTCCATAAGAAAATCCAGCAGTTCTTTTAACTGGGAATAATCGCTGGAGCTCAGAGAACTCAAAGAGATCTCTTCGTGCCCTGTGCTCTTTAACATTCTCCTGGCCTGCTCCTTTAAGACTTCCACACTTTTCTCCCTGACAGGGCGGTAGATCATCCCTGCCTGACAGAAACGGCAGCCCCGGATGCAGCCTCTCTGAATCTCCAGGGTCACCCGGTCCTGAGCCGCTTTGATATAAGGAACCACCGGCGCATGGGGATAACTGGCATGGTCCAGGTCCATCTCGGCCTGCCGCAGCACCTTCCCTGGCACGCCGGGGCGGCTGGGCGCAAAAGAGCACAGGGTCCCGTCTTCCCCGTATTTTGCCTCATAGAAAGCGGGTACATAAATGCCCGGAATTTTCGCCGCCTCCTCCAGAAATTCTTCCCGGCTCTTTCCCTGCCGTTTCATCTGGGCATACGTATCCAGAAGCTTTGGATAAACCACTTCCCCTTCCCCAATATAAAACAAATCGAAAAATGGGGCCAGCGGTTCAGGATTTAAGACACAGGGGCCTCCTCCAATTACCAGCGGGTCTTCTTCCCCCCGCTCTCCGGCATAAAGGGGAATCCGGCTTAAGTCCAGAATCTGAAGTATATTGGTATAGCACATCTCATATTGAATAGTAATCCCCAGAAAATCAAAATTCTTTACATCATCTTGCGATTCCAGTGCGAACAGAGGAATCTGCTCCCTGCGCATCACTGGTTCTAAGTCCACCCACGGGGAAAATACCCGCTCGCACCAGGTATCCTCTCTCTCATTAAACATGTGATAAAGAATCTGCAGACCCAGATGGGACATGCCGATCTCGTACACATCCGGAAAACACATACAGAAACGTATGTCCACCTGGCCTGGGTCTTTCATCACTGCATTTACTTCATTGCCGATATACCGGGCAGGTTTTTCTATCTTTCCTAATATTTCGTCGCTTAATGCCTGTTTTCTCATCTGATTTACCTTTTCACATTCCCTTAATTTTCCATGAATCCAATTATAGCATAGGATATGTAGTTTTGAAAGCATCGTTTCATCCATGTTGACTTTTCCCCTGACATCTTATACACTAGAACATATCTAATAAGAAACAAAAGAAAGGC
>CANSYV010000266.1 GCA_947651335.1 uncultured Lachnospiraceae bacterium | reverse complement strand
CCTTTTTCAAAAACTACCGGGAACCGGTTATATGTGTGCAGGATATTTTGTTCTGATTGTTCAATGCACGGATTCGTTTTCATGGTAATATCTCTCCTCGTCTTCCCGTAAAATGGCAGTGCCGATACCTTTGTTGGTGAATATTTCCAAAAGAAGGCTGTGTGGGATTCGTCCGTCCAGGATATGTACCCGGTTGACGCCCTCCTGAATGGCGTGGATGCAGTTGTTCAGCTTGGGAATCATCCCTCCGCCCACGTTGCCCTGGGTGATCAGCTGTCTGGCCTCCTGCACCCGCAGTTCGGAAATCAGGGTTTTGGGGTCCTGGGGGTCCCGGTATACCCCTTCCATATCTGTGAGAAATGCCAGCTTCTCAGCATTCATCGCCGACGCGATGGCACAGGCGGCGTCATCGGCATTGATATTATAAGTATGGCAGTCCTGGTCCATGCCGATGGGGCACACAATGGGCAGAAAATCTTTTTCCAGCAGATCTTCCAGGAGTTTGGGAGTCACTTTGTTGATCTCACCAACGAAGCCGATGTCCTGTCCGTCGGACAGCTTTTTGTCCACATGGAGCAGTCCCCCGTCTTTGCCGCTGATTCCCACGGCTTTGACACCCAGCGACTGTACCAGGGATACCAGCTCTTTGTTCACTTTTCCAAGAACCATTTCGGCCAGTTCCATAGTATCTGTGTCAGTTACCCGCAGACCGTTGACGAATCTGGGCTCCATTCCCACCTTTTCTACCCAGCGGTTGATTTCTTTTCCGCCGCCGTGGACGATAATGGGTTTGAAACCCACCAGTTTTAAAAGAACCACGTCTTCGATGACATTTTTCTTTAATTCTTCATCTACCATGGCGCTTCCGCCGTATTTTACAACTACAATTTTTCTGTTGAAACGCTGAATATATGGCAGTGCCTCGATGAGCACTTCAGCCTTGTCCAGATATTTTTGGTTGACCATCTGAATCGTTCCTCCTAATCTATGAGCGGTAGTCCGCATTGATATCCACGTATTTGTGAGTCAGGTCGCAGCCCCAGGCGGTGGCATGTGCGTTCCCCTGCTTCAGGTCTGCCACGGCTGTCACGGTTTTCTCGGATAAAATCTGGGTGGCCGTTTCCTCGCTGTAAGGAAGCGCCCTTCCGTTTTCTGTCAGCTGGAGTTTTCCAGCGGCGCTTTCGATGAACAAATCTACTTTGTCCGGGTCAAAGTCCGCGCCGGAGTATCCCATGGCACAGAGAATCCTTCCCCAGTTGGCGTCGTGGCCGTACAGGGCCGCTTTGGTCAGGCTGGAGGATACCACAGACCTTGCCAGTACAGCCGCCTGTTGCTTTTGGGCCGCGCCTTTGACTGTTACTTCGAACAGGGCAGTACAGCCTTCTCCATCGGCGGCAATGGATTTGGCCAGGGTTTCATTCACAAAGAGAAGCGCTTCCAGAAATGTCTGGTAATCCTGATTTTCCTCTGTGATTTCTGGATTTTCCGCCAGACCGCTGGAAAGAAGCAGTACTGTGTCATTGGTGGAGGTATCCCCATCTACGGAAATCATATTATATGTGTCCTCCACAGCGAGGGATAAGGCTTTTTGCAGCAGTTCGCCAGAGATACAGGCATCTGTGGTGACGAAGCTGAGCATGGTGCACATATTAGGGTGGATCATGCCGGAGCCTTTGCACATGCCGCCAATATGTACTGTTTTTCCTCCCAGGGTGATGGAGACAGCGGCCTCTTTCTTCACAGTATCTGTGGTCATAATTGCCTGAGCCGCCATCGAGGCGGCTTCTCTGCTGTCCGATAATGTGTCTGCCATCTGATGGATGCCCGTTTTGATACAGTCCATAGGCAGAGGCTGTCCGATGACACCTGTGGAAGCTACCAGAACAGAGTCCTTGGGGATTTTTAATGCCTGTGCCGCTTCCAGAGCGGTTTCCCGGCAGGCATCCATGCCCTCTGCACCGGTGCAGGCATTGGCGATTCCGCTGTTGCACACCAGAGCCTGGACACCGGACTTTTTAGATAACAGTTTCTGGTCCCATAATACAGGAGCTGCCTTCACCACATTGGTGGTAAATGTCCCTGCGGCCCGGCAGGGGCAGGTGCTGTACAGCATGGCCATATCTTTCCCGCCGTTTTTCTTGATTCCCGCGGCTGTGGAGGCTGCCAGGAATCCTTTTGGCGCTGTGACACCGCCGTCAATCAGTTGATTTTGCATAATTTTCATGCTCCTTTCATGTGTGGTGATTTTCAGGGCACGCCTTAGGGGAACAGAGGGATGGACTCCAGTCCTGTCCTTTCGTCCAGTCCGAACATGAGATTCATATTCTGCACCGCCTGGCCTGCTGCTCCTTTTACCAGATTGTCCATGGCGCCCATCAGTATCACCCTGTGGGTTCTGGGGTCAATTTGGAAGTTTACGTCCACATAGTTTGAGCCCCTTACCCAGCGGGTCTGGGGGCACACGCCTTTTTCCAGAACTCTCACGAAGGTTTCTTTTTGATAATAATGGTCATAGATTTCCCGGAGCTGGGCATAGTCCGCGTTTTCGTGTTCTTTTGTCAAAGAGGCATAGGCTGTCACCAGAATTCCCCGATTCATGGGAACCAGATGAGGGGTGAAGCTGATGACCAGGTCTTCCCCGGCTGCAATGCTGAGCTGGTCCTCGATTTCCGGTGTATGGCGGTGGGTTGTGACGCCATATGCTTTGATGTTTTCGTTGACCTCGCAGAACAGGTTATCGGTTTTTGCGCCCCGGCCCGCGCCTGAGACCCCGGATTTGGCATCTATGATGATGGTGGAAGGGTCAAGAAACCCTTCTTTCAGGAGGGGATAGATGCTCAGGATGGAACAGGTGGGATAGCAGCCGGGATTGGCGATGAGCCTTGCGTTTCGAATCTTATCCCGATTGATTTCACAAAGCCCATACACAGCTTCGTCAATGAACTGCGGTGCCGGGTGCTTGATATTGTACCAGGCCTCATACTTTTTCACGTCTTTGATACGGAAGTCCGCGCTCAGGTCAATGACCTTTGTACCGGATAAAATATCCTCCTGAATCAGAGATGCGCACAGTCCCTGAGGGGTGGCTGTGAATATAACGTCCGCCTGTGCGGCCATTTCGGCCATATTGTCATCCAGGCAGGTGCTGTCCGCGATTTCATACATGTTTTGGTAAATCTGTGTATATTCCTGGCCCACATAGCTGTGGGAACCATACCAGATTACTTCCGCTTCCCTGTGGTTCGCCAGAAGTCTGGCCAGTTCGGCTCCGGCATAGCCGGTAGCGCCGATGATTCCTGCTTTTATCATAAATTTGATACCAATCCTTTCTTTCCATGTTCAATAATGAAACATTAAACATCATATAATATTTTGATCAATCCGTAAAGATGAAAATCTACCATACTTTATGCATAATTATACATATTTATTGAATAATATGCAAGAAATATTCGAGGAATATTCATAAATAATGGCATTTTCTTTTTTCTATTGCATATTTTCCGAAACGGGTGTATACTTTACCAGTACAAAAATGGATTTTTTATAACAAGAGGAGGAACAAAATGGCAAAAGAAAAAGTAGTACTGGCAT
>CANSYV010000265.1 GCA_947651335.1 uncultured Lachnospiraceae bacterium | reverse complement strand
TCTTTCTTTAATAATTTCTATTTAACCGCCGCCTTCTTTTGGGAAGCGTATCTGCGGCAGTTTTTTCCTGTTTATTTGTCTGTGCGGCAGAATCAGCAGTCTTTGGCTGGCAAAACTGAAAAATGCAGGAAAGGAGAATGATGTGAGTAAAAAACAAATGGGAAAGCGGTTTCTACAGATTCTGATAGTTCTCATGGGCATCAGTTTTTTCACATTTGGCCTTACATACCTGTCTCCTGGAGACCCGGCGGAGATTATGCTGTCAGAATGCGGAAATCTCCCTACACCGGAGCTTCTGGAACAGACAAGGGCAGAACTGGGTCTGGATAAACCGTTTCTGGTTCAGTACACAACCTGGCTGAAAGGAGTGCTGACCGGTGACATGGGAACTTCCTATTCCTTTAAAGTTCCCGTTGTGCAGAAGCTGTCCTCATGTTTCTGGCCCACTCTGAAGCTGGCTCTGATGTCCCTGCTGATTATGGTGGTAATTTCCATACCTTTGGGGATTTTGTCCGCGGTATATCAGAATCGATGGCCGGATTATCTGGTGAGGGCCGTGACGTTTCTCGGGGTGTCGGTTCCCAGCTTCTGGATTGGATTGATATTGCTGAGTATATTCGGCGTAACCCTGCGCTGGGTAGCTGTTTCAGGAGGCAGTACAGATATGAAATCACTGATTCTTCCTGCCGTGACCCTGGCCATTGCCATGTCGGCCAAATATACCCGTCAGGTGAGGATTGCCGTGCTGGACGAGCTGCGTCAGGATTATGTGACAGGTGCCAGAATGCGGGGGACGAAAGAGAGTACCATACTCTGGAAACATGTACTGCCCAACGCCATGCTTCCGCTGGTGACACTGCTGGGGCTGTCCCTTGGAAGTCTTTTGGGGGGAACTGCAGTGGTGGAGATTATCTACAACTGGCCCGGAATGGGAAGTATGGCAGTGAAAGCGATCTCATGCAGAGACTATCCCCTGGTACAGGGATATGTTCTGTGGATCGCGATTTTGTATATGGTGATCAACCTTCTGGTGGATTTATCTTATAATTTCTTAGATCCCAGACTGAAGGAGGAAAGATAATTGAAAGGATTAAAATTCTTAGCGCAGCATAAACAGTTTACCCTGTTTTTGATTTTGGCGCTGGCCACAGTGGCTGTGGCGGTTTTTGCTCCGTGGATTGCGCCAAAAGATCCCTATGACGCCGTTATGGCGGATTCTCTTCAGGCGCCGGGAGATGATTATCTATGCGGAACGGATAAGCTGGGGCGGGACGTGCTGTCCAGGGTTATTTACGGAACCCGGACTTCGCTGATTATGACGCTGTGTCTGGTGGCGGTTATTTTTGTTTTTGGGACTCTGCTAGGAATTCTGGCCGGCTATTTCGGAGGCGTGGTGGATGCTGTGATTATGCGGATTGCGGATATGTGCATTTCGTTTCCAGGACTGGTGCTGGCCATTGCCATTGCCGGGATGCTGGGGCCCAATATGGTCAACGCGGTGATCGCCATCTCGGCGGTGAGCTGGACAAAATACGCCCGTCTGTCCCGGAGTATGGTGTTGAAAATCCGCAAATGCCAGTACATTGAGGCCGCTGTGGCCACGGGAACTACCACCGGAAATATATTGCTGAAATATGTGGTTCCCAATATGATCACCACAATGGTGGTGACGGCTGCCACGGATATTGGCTCCATGATGCTGGAGCTGGCGTCTCTGTCCTTTCTGGGATTTGGCGCTGCGGCGCCCACGCCGGAGTGGGGGCTGATGCTGAATGAGGGAAGAACTTATATTGCAAAAGCGCCCTGGCTGATGATTTACCCTGGCATTGCCATTGTGATTGTGGTGATTATTTTCAATATGCTGGGGGACAGTCTGAGGGATATCCTGGACCCGAGACAGGAATAGGTTTTTACAGTCAAATACATAAGAATTAGGAGAATACAGATGAGACAGAATTGGTTAAAAAAAGTGATAAGTGTTGGATTAAGCGCCGCGCTGTGCATGTCAGCGCTGACAGGATGCGGCGGGGGAGGCTCTGATGCTTCTTCTGCGGGAAATGGAGAAGGCGGGCAGGCAGCAGAAGGACAGGAAGCCCAGGCTGCCCAGGGAGGAGAACTCACCATCGGCGTGACAAGCTTTGCGGATACCCTGGAGCCCACAGAGCAGTATTTCAGCTGGGTAGTATCCAGATACGGTGTGGGAGAATGTCTGGTGCGTTTCGATGAGAACGGCGAGATGGTCCCCTGTCTGGCCGAAAAATGGACAAACAGTGAGGACGGACTTACCTGGACATTTACCATCCGTGAGGGGGTAAAATTTTCCAACGGGAATGATATGACGCCGGAGATGGTGAAGGCATCCCTGGAGCGCACGGCAGAAATGAGCGACCGGGTGCCGGAATTCTTTGACCTGGACAAGATAGAAGTGGACGGGCAGAATTTGATTTTCCATTTGAAAAGACCCAGCGGCAACATGGCGGGGAGCCTGGCAGACCCGTTGTTTCTGATTGTGGATACCAGTGTGGACGATTCCTCCTTTGCCATGGAAGGGCCCATCTGCACCGGACCTTACGCTGTGGAATCCTTTAACCCCACGGACGAGTGCGTGGTGGTGAGAAATGAACATTACTGGGACGGGGAAGTGCCCCTGGATAAGGTGACGCTGAAATGTATTGATGACCAGACAACGCGTTCCATGGCCCTTCAGACCGATGAAATCCAGATTGCGTATAATCTGAAAACGGAAAATCTGGTGGAATTTGAGGGAAATGATGCGTATGATATTCAGGAACTGCAGTCACTGCGCTCCACCTACGCATTTATGAATCAAAATGGTGTGCTGGAAGATATCAAACTGCGCCAGGCATTTCTGAGAGGATTGGATAAAGAGACCTACTGCGGCACTCTGCTGGAAGGGGGAGCCACAGCGGGAAAGGCGCCGGTGCCTCCCACATTGGACTTTGGATTCGACCAGCTGAAAGATGAGAATGGGTATGACCCGGATGGGGCAAAGAAACTTCTGGAGGAAGGCGGTTACAAAGACAGTGACGGCGACGGATTTGTGGAAATGCCCGACGGCTCTCCGCTGGAGCTGAAGTTTGTCATTTACACCAGCCGCGAAGAACTGAAAGTCTATGCGGAGGCGGCTCAGGCCAGCTTAAAGGAAATCGGGCTGAATGTGAAGCTGGATACAGTAAGCTATGAGACTCTGCTGGATAAGAGGGACTCCGGGGATTACGACCTGTTGATTTGGAATGTGCTGGTGGCCAACACCGGAGACCCGGAAAACTATCTCAGGGAGAACTGGTACAGCACTTCCGGGGTGAACACCACAGGATATCACAATCCCAAGGTGGATGAGCTTCTGGACGAACTTGCCGCCACATTTGAAGAGGATGCCAGAAAAGACCTGATTATGCAGATTCAGCAGCTGATCATGGACGACGCGGCCACGGTATTTTTTGGCTATGAGACAACCTACCTGTTCTCTTCCACCAAAGTGACAGGTGTCCATATGTATCCCATGGATTATTACTGGCTGACAAAAGACATTGCGCTGGCACAATAGATGAAGGAGCTGGATTATGCTGGAAATTAAAGA
>CANSYV010000264.1 GCA_947651335.1 uncultured Lachnospiraceae bacterium | reverse complement strand
CCATTACGGGAGCAAGAAATGCATTTCCGATTGCTATCGCAACGCAAATTCCCACCACAATCCCCTTGAGGCCTCCGCCACAGGCCAGGGAGATCAGGATAATGATAATCGTATGGGGAACGGCAAGGACAAAATCAATCAGCCAGGAAACTGCCTTGTCCACAATTCCCCCAAACACAGGCCCCAAAATCCCCAGCAGGGCAGCTGCCGCAGCGCTGATTAATGAGGATAAAAGCCCTATCCGCATACTGATGCTTAACCCTTTCAGTGTGCGCAGCAGCATATCCCTGCCCACCCAGTCTGTTCCAAACAAATGACCTGAGCCCGGCTGGATAAAGGTCTGCTCCAGGTCTACCATCAGCTGGTCCTCTGTAATGAAAATTCCGAATGTCATCACCAGGATAAACACAGCAAGGAACACCGCGGTAGCGAGAATGGTTTTCTCCCGGATACCAAGGGCAGTAAAATGTTTTTCTCTTTTCATGCCTGCCCCTCCCTCATTCTCGGGTCGATGAGCAGATACAGACAATCTGCCAGAAGATTCCCAGTATACACAAACAAAAGACTGATAATGACAATTCCCATCAGCAAAGGCGCGTCCCCTTTCAGCCCGGCCTGGACCGTGGCCTGTCCCAATCCCGGGTAAGAGAATACCTGCTCCACAAACACCGCCCCGCCGAACAGCTCGCTAAATGAGAGAAACTGTAAAGTAACCGCCGGCAGAGACACATTGCGGAGCACATGATTTTTCGCAATCAGCCCCTTGCTCTCTCCTCTGGCTTTGGCAAAAAGAACGTAATCGGAATTCATGACTTCACATACCTTCTCCCTGGTATGCATACAGATGTTGGCCACGCTGAGGATGCTTAACGTAAGGGCCGGAAGTATAATGTGCTGGATTTTATCCCAGAAAGTTACTTCCGACTGGATCACTCCGATGGGGACACTGAGCGCCACAGGAAACCACCCCAGCTTCACGGAGAATAACATGACAAATACAATACCCAGCCAGAATGTAGGTGTGGAAATCAGCAGATGGCAGTAGATGCGTATCCCTTTATCCAGCCAGCTCCCCTCATAGATTCCCGACAGGACTCCCAAGAGGAAACCGAAAATACCAGAGAGCACCCAGGCAGTCATCATCAATGCGATGGAGGACAGAAATTTATCTCCAATTACCTCCAGCACTGGCCTGCGGTATATCATGGAAGTCCCCCAGTCTCCCTGGCAGATGGAGGAAAACCACGCCAGGAAGCGCTCCACAGCAGGCTTATCCAGCCCCCAGTGTTCTGCGATCAATTCCCTCTGCTGGGCGCTTACCTTGGTGTCAGCCCCCACATAAGCGGTCACCGGGTCAATGGGTGACGCCTCTAAAAGTGCAAAAGTTACAATACAAAGTGCGATTAATAAAGTAATCAGTTTGGCCGCCCGGTGGAGCACAAACTTTCCTATCCTGTTATTTTTCATTGGTCTTTTCCTATTCCCACGCCCATTCCACTACATTGTCAAAGATTCTTCCGCCGTGGGGCTGGACCACCGGCTGTCCGAAAGTGAATCCGTCGGCGCACAGATATACATGGTTGGCGTTCACCAGCCAGCAGTAAGGCGCGTCCCCTTTGGCCGAAGCCTGTTCCTGCATGGCCCTCCAGTGCTCCAGGGCTTCCGCCTCATCGGTGGAATCCAGGGCTTCGTCGATCTCCTTGTCCACTTTCTCATTTTTGTAACATCCCGCGTTATCCCAGGCAACCGCACCCCCTGCATTATCTCCATAATACAGGTTGAACAATTCAGACGGATCTCCAGAGCCAAATCCAAAGAATACCGCCTCTGTGTGAATCTGTTCTGTAATGGTATCCCAGGTTACCTTTTCCAGCGTAACCTCAATCCCCATCTCTTTTGCCACGTTCACAAATTCCAGGGCCATCTCCTGTCTGTAGACCCCATCAGTATACAGCAATTTGAACTTAGCCTCTGTCCCGTCCTTGTCAACGGTGCCGTCCCCGTTGGTATCTTTCCAGCCTCCATCTTCCAGAATCTTCCTGGCGCCTTCCACGTCTGCATATTCGGAGGGCTCTAAAACAGTCTCCTCATTGAGCCAGGGCATCTTCTCCAGACCGGTGGTAGACACCGTTCCGTAGCCGTTCAGCACGCCATTTACCACCCGCTCCCGGTCTACTGCTTTGTTAAACGCCTGGCGCACAGCCAGATCACAGGTCACATTATTTCCCATCACAGCCCCATCCTGGGCTTTCTTTCCCTCATTGGGAACCATGGGGAAGCATACTCCGTAACACTCAATACTGTCAATATTTTCCACATATGTGCCTTCCACTTCCTGTTCAGCCAGAATACCGTCAATGGAAGCCACATCCACATCCCCGTTCTGTACTGCCGCAAACGCCGCGTCCTTATCCAGAAATACCATGGTCAGCTGTTTTATGGACGGAGCCTGCCCGTAGTAATCCTCGTTGGCTGTGGCAATCACCTGCTGGCCTTTGTCCCACTGCACAAACTTAAACGGCCCGGAGCCGATAGGCGCGTCTTTGAAGTTCTCGTCATAAGCTGCCTCCGGGACGATTCCCAGATATGCCAGGCGCTCGATAAAAGCGGAATACGTCCGGTTCAGCGTAAACTCCACAGTGGTGTCATCCAGTGCCTCAATCTTCTCAATCATGGTCAGGTCAATATCCGAACCAGATTCTTTGGCGGTGGAATATGTAAACGCCACGTCACCTGCCGTCACTCTGCTGCCGTCTGTAAATACCGCGTCGTCACGGATAGTCACTGTCCAGGTCAATTTATCATCTGAAACTTTATACCCTGTGGCCAGGTCATTGGTCCATCCCAGTTCCTTGTCCCTCATAAACAGAGTAGAGAAGAACACCTTTGTGATAGAGCCATGTCCTCCCGTAGACGGGTCAAACCCTGTATCCGGCTCCTCGCCTATGGCCACAATCACCTGATCATTTTCTTTTCTCTCTTCTCTTCCCACTGCTGCGGATGTCTCTGATCCGCTGTTATCTGACCCGCCCTTGGAACTTCCGTTTGTCTGCCGGCCTGCATTTTGTCCGCCTGCATTCCCGGAACTTCCGCAGCCGGACAAAAGCGCCGCTGCCATAGTTACCGCACAAATCCATGTGATCATTTGTCTTTTCATGTAAAATGCTCCTTTCGCTCTATGGGTTTTCTGTATTATAAGCAGTATTTTTATCTGAAACAAGCCTCCCCCGGGGATATAAATTTATTTTTTTTCAAAAAAAATAAGAACTGTCATTCGATTCATCCAATGAAACGATAAACAGTTCTTGCTTTCACTCTACAAATTGTCAAAAACAACGGTTTCCTTTTCCAACTGCTCCACCACTTCCTGATTCACACCCATGCGCTGGGCGATATCTTCCATATCAGCGGCAAGATTTCTGGTATTGCCGGCAACACCTGTGATTCCGCTGGCGCCCTCATCAATAGCCTTTGTAATTACTCCAATGGAATCCGCGATTTCTGACACAGAACTTTTCAGCCCTTCCGTCCGCTCGTAAAATTCATCCATGACCCTGCGGATATGGTCTGCCGGTCTGAATGACGGCAAAGCTTCTCTGAAGATTTTCTATCCG
>CANSYV010000263.1 GCA_947651335.1 uncultured Lachnospiraceae bacterium | reverse complement strand
AGGCGATCCCCTGGACGCTATTTCCAAAGTTATGTACTGGGTAGAGGGCTCTTATGCGCTGGGTATTTTGTTTCAGGATTTTCCAGAGGAAATCTATGCTGTGCGCAAAGACAGCCCATTGATTGCGGGGCAGGGAAAGGATGGGAATTTTATCGCCTCCGATGTGCCTGCCATATTAAAGTACACCAGGGATGTTTATTTTATCGAGAATCAGGAAATCGTAAAAGTGACTAAGGATTCTCTGAATTTTTATAATATTGATAAAGAAGAAGTGGAGAAAGAATCCTCAAGGATTGAATGGGATATTTCGGCTGCGGAAAAAGAAGGCTATGAATATTTTATGCTGAAAGAGATCTATGAACAGCCAAAGGCTGTAATGGACACTCTTCACCCCAGGCTGAAGGACCAGGATATTGTGATTGAAGAACTGGGCATGACCGATGAGGAAATCCTGGCAGTGAGCAAGATTTACATTGTGGCCTGCGGTTCTGCCTACCATACAGGGGTGACGGCAAAATATGTGTTTGAGGGACTGGCAAGGATACCCGTGGAGGTGGACCTGGCATCGGAGTTCAGATACCGCAGGCCCATTTTCCAGCCGGGAACCCTGGTGATTATTGTAAGCCAGTCCGGGGAAACGGCAGATTCACTGGCAGCCCTTCGGGAGGCGAAAAGCTGCGGCGTCAGAACCCTGGGAATTGTAAATGTGGTGGGAAGCTCCATTGCCCGCGAGGCAGATAATGTGCTGTACACCTGGGCGGGCCCGGAAATTGCGGTGGCCACCACAAAGGCATACAGCACCCAGCTCATAGCCCAGTACCTGCTGGCTCTGAAATTTGCCAAGGTCAGGAATGAGATAGACCATAACCAGCTCCAGTCCATGCTCTATGATTTGGAAAAACTGCCTGATCAGATTGAATTTCTGCTGGGAAATAAGGAAAAGATACAGCATTTCGCAAACAGGTATCTGGCTACGGAACATGTATTTTTCATTGGCAGGGGGATTGATTATGCCATCTCACTGGAAGGTTCCCTGAAGCTGAAAGAGATCTCTTATATCCATTCAGAGGCATATGCGGCCGGGGAACTGAAACACGGCACCATATCTCTCATTGAGCAGGATACCCTGGTGGTGGCGCTGGTGACCCAGAAAGAACTGTACAAAAAGACCTTAAGCAATATGCAGGAAGTCCGCACCCGGGGCGCGTTTGTGATGGCTGTGACCAATGCGGGAAACAAGGAAGTGGAGAAAAGCGCAGACTATGTGATCTATCTGCCAGAGACGAATCCTTATTTTACCAACTCCCTTGCGGTGATTCCCCTGCAGCTGTTCAGCTATTATGTATCATTGGGAAAAGGACTGGATGTGGATAAACCCAGGAATCTGGCAAAATCTGTCACTGTGGAATAGTCTTCACTTTTTTTTAAACGTTCTATCACACATTAAACACAATTCGTTGTTAGACTGTATTCATACAAACAAGGAAGCAATGATAAGATACAGTGATGAAAGGGGATAGAAATTATGGCTAATGATTTCATTATGATGGATAGTTCTAACGAATCTAATAAGGAAGAACATGCGGGAACCACCTATACTTCACAGGAAAATCACACAGGAATGGGAGCTGGACAGCAGTATCATAGATATTATCAGATGGGTGGAGGCAGAGGTCCTGCAGGCAAGCCGCCTTTTAAGAAAAAGAACAGCGGAAATGGTGTTGGGAAAAAGGTGATGGCCGTCATTGCCGGAGGGCTGGTATTCGGCCTGGTGGCAGGCGTGGCATTTCAGGGTGTGAATCTGGCGGGAAATTATTTCTTCGGTGAGGGAAACTCCAATCAGCAGGTGGGGACAGTGGGCATGGTGCCGTCTCTGGAAGACAAATCAGAGTCGAAGAGCGATAAAGACACAGACAGCGGCAAGAACAGTGTAGTGCCCATGGGAACTACAACAGTCGCGGATGTGGCGAAAAATACCATGCCGTCAGTGGTGGCTATTACGTCCATCAGCGTGCAGGAGATTCCAACCTTTGATTTCTTTGGCTGGGGCGGAGGCGGCACCCAGCAGTATGAGGGGGAATCCAGCGGCTCCGGGATTATTGTAGGAGAAAATGATACTGAGCTCTTAATCGCCACCAACAATCATGTTGTGGATGGAGCGAAAACCCTCAGCGTGTGCTTCCAGGAGGAAAAGAGGGAACAGCAGGCAGAAAATATTCAGAATACTTCAGAAGAAAATCAGGGCGGGGCAGATACAGAAAATGCAGTGGCCGCGCAGATCAAAGGCACAGACGCGGAAAACGACCTGGCAGTAATTGCGGTAGAGAAAGCCGATATTCCACAAGAAACCTTGGGAGAGATTAAAATAGCCCAGCTGGGCAGCTCAGATGACCTGGTGGTAGGTGAACAGGTGGTGGCAATCGGAAATGCGCTGGGATTCGGCCAGTCAGTAACCTCCGGTTATGTGAGCGCACTGGACCGTTATGTGGATAACATGACAACTCCCTGTATTCAGACAGACGCAGCCATCAATCCTGGAAACAGCGGCGGTGCGCTGTTGAATATGAGCGGCCAGGTCATAGGTATCAATTCCGCCAAACTGGCAGAAAATGATGTGGAGGGTATGGGTTACGCGATCCCTATCTCCACAGCCATGCCCATACTGGAAGATCTCATGACCCGTGAAAAAGTTGCCGAGGGCGATGCCTCTTATATCGGTATCACCTGCAATGATGTCTCTGCGGAGTTCAGCCAGATGTACAAAGTGTCCAATGGAGCATTCGTGGTAAGTGTGGAAGAAAACGGGCCGGCCGCCAAGGCGGGAATCCTTCCCAATGATATTATCACATCCCTGGCAGGCAAAAGAGTCTCAACTTCAGAGGAATTGATTGATCAGCTGCAGTATCATGCGGCCGGAGAGACAGTAAAGGGCGTTGGGCCAAAAACAGCGGCTGCACTCATGAACGTGAACATCAATACGGTGGGCGACTTGGTTTATTGTTTGCCACGGATTTATGAGAATTATCAGACTACGGTGAATATTGAGGACTTGCGGCCGGGGAAGGTGATTGTACGTGGAAAGATCGACGGTTTGCACATTATTCGTACGAGCCGAAAGAAGCTGACGATTACAGAAGGGGTTATTCGGGATGCGACGGGAGCGATTCGGACGGTGTGGTTCAATCAGCCATATCGAGCAAAACAGTTCGACTCGGAGCGGGAATATTATTTCACGGGGAAGTATGAGCTAAAAAATGGTCGCTATGTATTAACTTCGCCATCAGCGACTTTAGTGCAGGGCATCGAGAAAGATGGCGAGGCGGCTGGGTTCCAGCCGATCTATTCGGCGAAGAGTGCAATTAAACCGCAGACTTTTCATAAAATTATTTCAGGAATGCGGTCAGATTTCGCAAAAATCCCAGATTTATTGCCATTGACGGAAGGTAAACCGGATTTTGTGACGTCGGGGGCCCGGGCGGAGGCGCTATTTTATTCACATTTTCCAGAGTCGCCAGAGGATGCTGAGAAAGGGCGGCGTTACCTAGCATATGAGGAGCTTTTTGAGCTAATTCTAGCGGCGAAGTTGAATAAGTTGGAAAATCAACGATTGAGATCAACTCCACTAAAATTTGAT
>CANSYV010000262.1 GCA_947651335.1 uncultured Lachnospiraceae bacterium | reverse complement strand
GAATGAGGCGATACCCTCGCTTCGCTGGGGCAGACCCTGCGGTGGCATCGTCGATTGACGACAATGCAGTACTGGCAGAAATAGCGGGTACAGAATTCACTGGTATTTATGCAATGCTGTACTAGCTGGCAGCATGCTCCGCAATATATCAGCCCCAGACCGCATGCACTGCCTTAATTATGGCGAAACAGCAGGCGGTTAGCCGGATAAAGCGCCTCGAATGTCCGAAACCCTTCCGCATACATCCTCTGATTATCCCTGTCCGGCTCAGTAATCTCATGGCTGAAACGTACAATCCTCTCACAGGCTTCCCTGTAGTCTGAGAAAACGCCTGTTCCCACTCCCGCGATCATGGCCGCACCCACACAGCCCTGCTCCTGTATCTGGCTGGTCACCACTTCACAGCCAAACTGGTCCGCGATAATTTCAAGGAACACCTGGCTGGCCGCACCGCCGCCGGAGGCAATCACCCGGTCAAAGGACAGTCCCATCTCGCGGAAGATTTCCAGAGAGCACCTCTGAGCGTATATGATTCCCTCCATGGCAGCACGGATCATATCTGCCCTGTTATGCTTCAGACTCAGCCCGAAATAGATTCCCCTGGCATCAGGGTCGTTCCAGGGGGTCCTCTCCCCGCTGAGATAAGGAAGGAAGAACAGACCGCTGCTGCCTGGCTCTGACTGCGCTGCCAATTCTGTCATGGCATCATAGCTTTCCATATACAGAATCTGATTCTTCAGCCATTTCAGGGATACGCCGCCGCTTAAATTCGCCCCCATGAGCAGCCACTGGTTCTGGTCAACGTGACAAAAGGTGTTGGTGCGGAACTTCCTGTCATACACCGGCTGTTCTGCCACAGTCACCAGCTGGCTGGCAGTCCCGATATTGGAAATCACTGTCCCTGGGGCAATCATCCCGTTTCCCAGAGCCTGAACCAGCGTATCACCGCCGCCGTAAGCAATGGGAATCCCTTCTGGCAGACCTGTCTTTTCGGCACACTTGGCTGTCACGGTCCCGGCTGTTTCCCAGGACTCATAACAGGGCACAAAGAAGCTCCTCTCAAGACCGATTCTGTCAATCAGATCCCAGGCCCATTGTCTTCCTGCTGTGTCAAACACCACCGTGCTGGACGCATCTGACATATCTGTGCCCATCTGCCCGCACATGCGGAAACGGATATAATCTTTGGGCAGCATGACTTTTTTAATTTTCTCATAATTTTGCGGTTCATGGTCCCTGACCCACACCAAGGAACTCACCAGGAATCCAGTGCTCAAAGCATTTTTCGTAACTCCATGGTATATTTTCCTGGGAACCGCCTCATAAATTCGCTCAATGGAATCCCCGGACCGCTGGTCCGCCCAGATAATCGTATCCCTGACCTCCCGGCCCGCTCCATCCAGCATCACCAGTCCATGCATCTGTCCGGAATAGCTGATGCCGGCAATGTTCTTTTTCATCTCAGGGAATCTTCCCATTAAGGCGCTGATGGAAGATGCCGCCGCCTCCCATATCTGCTCCATGCTCTGCTCCGCCCAGGACTGCTGTGGCTTTTTTATATCATACTCCATTTTCGCAATTCCTGCAACTGTTCCGTCTTCCCCCATGAGCAGTGATTTTACACTAGACGTCCCAATATCAATTCCTAACAAATAACGCATACGATCTTCTCCTTTACATTGACACAGAAGCCGGGTCCAGTCTGGCGACAATATCTTCCTGAATATCCGGGGATAAATCCAGGAAATTGCATCCCTGAAGATGGGCTGCCATCCGGTTTCCGGGACCGTCCTGGCAATAGTGGAATCCTTTCTGGAATACTCTCATGTTTGACTACCTCCTTTAATTGGTATTGTATAATGATACCAATTAAGTGTCAACTGTATTTTTCTTGTTTACTGCATAATAGAAACTGTACAGGTAAAAAATTGTGAGAATTGAGATGATTTATATAGGGATATGTGGTAAGATTGTTTTAAAGCCAATCAGGCTTTAGTCTTAACCAGGAGGAACCACATGAATTCAGCAGCCGCTATATTAAAAAAAGGCGAAGGCCGCCTGTTGAAAGCAGGAGGTCTTTGGGTCTATGATAATGAAATTGACAGAGTCGAAGGAGATTTTACAGATGGGGATATGATCAACGTCCTTGACTTCGACGGCTACCCCCTGGGGCGGGGTTTTATCAATCCCCATTCGAAAATCCGCATCCGCATCATGTCCCGGCGGGCAGACCAGGAAATCGACGGGGATTTTCTCCGCATGAGAGTCCGGCAGGCATGGGAATACCGGAAAAAGGTGATAGACACATCCAGCTGCCGCATCATCTTCGGAGAGGCTGATTTCCTTCCCGGGCTGGTGGTGGACAAATTCTCCAACGTACTGGTGGTGCAGTCCCTGGCTCTGGGCATTGACCGCTTAAAAGGGCAGATTCTTCAGTATCTCACAGAAACTCTGGCCCAGGACGGCATTGAGATACAGGGTATCTACGAGCGCAGCGATGCCAAGGTGCGCAGACAGGAAGGGATGGAACTGCACAAAGGATTTATTGGGGAGGCTTTTGACACCAAAGTGCAGATTGAGGAGAACGGGGTCCGCTACTGGGTGGATGTGGAAAATGGCCAGAAAACAGGATTCTTTCTGGATCAGAAAAACAACCGCAGGGCCATACAGCGGTTGTGCGGCGGCGCCCATGTGCTGGACTGTTTTACCCATACAGGCTCTTTTGCCTTAAACGCAGGGCTTGCCGGTGCGAAGCATGTGCTGGGGGTGGATGCCTCTGAGACAGGGATTTCCCAGGCAGAAGAAAACGCCCGGTTAAACGGCTTATCCCAGGTGGTAGATTTCCAGTGCGCCGACGTGTTTGAGCTGCTGCCAGAGTTTGAACGGCAGGGGCAGAAATTCGACGTGGTCATCCTGGACCCTCCGGCTTTTACGAAAGCGAGAAATTCTGTGAAAAATGCGGTAAAAGGATATCGGGAAATCAACCTGCGGGGCATCAAACTGGTGAAAAACGGCGGTTTTCTCGCCACCTGTTCCTGCTCTCACTTTATGACCCAGGAGATGCTGGCCAAAACCATCCTCCAGGCGGCAAGAAGCGCACACCGGCGGCTGCGCCAGGTGGAATTCCATACCCAGGCCCCTGACCATCCTATTTTGTGGGCGGCAGATGAGTCTTATTATTTGAAGTTTTTTATTTTTCAGGTGCTGGATTATATTTAACGTGTTCATCAAAACGAGGAGGCAACATTTAAGAGAATAAAAAATTCCTTCCAGCCGCATGCTATTCGCTGCGCTGGAACATTGAAATATCCTACTATGAAAGCAAAACTTTCTGGTCACTGGAGGAATACCATGTACGCAGCCGTGTGGGCATTGAGCGCCTGGTAAATCTGGAGTGCATTGCTTACAGCGCCATGGCACTGCTCCCATACAGTGATGGAGCCTTTTCATGCTGCCGGTCTGCAAGTGCACAGGAGACCAGGTTTGGCATTGGACAGCAGATCCAGGCAAGCATAATATTCAGCAGTTTTGTAGAATTACTCGAAACTGTAAAAAAAGCGCAGTCATTTATTAAAATATTTCAAAGGTACTGCAGATTATGAAGGAAAACGGTATTCCTACGGTCGTGTGGCTGTCTC
>CANSYV010000261.1 GCA_947651335.1 uncultured Lachnospiraceae bacterium | reverse complement strand
ATTCCTTTTTCGCTGGTAAGGGTTTCGTTCGCCATCACTTCTTTCTCCGCAGAAGCAATTACTGACTGCGCTTTCCCTGAAGTTTTGACAGGAGTTTCCCTGATTACAAAGACAATTGCCAAAAACATCAGCAGTACACCTGTTACTGCCAGTAATCGGCGCAGACGCCTTACGTTTCTCACATGTCTCCTGCGCTGTCTTGCTCTCATTCTTCTCTTTTTCATACTTTCACACAAATCCTTTGGCGGATTTTCCTCCACAATCATTCTTGTAGTATTTTTCCCCTTATTATCCCCTAGGTTTTGTGTTTACCCGGCTGAAAAAGCCGATTCTGAAACTTCAGCGGTGCCCTCTTCACCACTAAGGTAGTGATATTATACCAAATTATTGGACAGAGTGCAAGCCTTAAAGTTCTGCTCCGACGCCCCCGGGTAAATTCAGCCTTTATATTCCTCACAAAACATTGCGAAATCCCCCTAAAACGTTTATACTATATTTTAATAAAATTCTACAGAGCAGTTGATAAATTTACATTTAGGAACTGTAAAGAAAGGAGTTCTATGGCAAAAAATAAAAAAAAGAAGAAAAAGGCAGGCGACTACCTGCTGACACTGGCTCTGCTGGCTGCCATTGGAGTGTTTGCTTTTGCAGGCTGGAAACTTTACAGCATTTATATGGATTATAAACAGGCAAAAGATGAGTACAAAGAACTGGAAGAGCTGGCCGTGCACCCCAATCCGGAAGGTGCCCAGGCAGGAGATGACAGTTCCCAGCCGCCCATCACCGTAGATTTCAATGCCCTGCTGGCGGAAAATCAGGACGTAGTGGGATGGCTGTATGTGGAGGCCCTGGGAATCAGTTATCCGGTGGTCCAGGGAACAGATAACGACTATTACCTCCATATGACCTACCAGAAAACCTATAATTTCGCGGGTACTATTTTCATCGACTATGCAAATAACAGAAACTTTCAGGATCTGAATACCATTGTCTACGGCCATAATATGAAAGACGGCTCCATGTTCGGCATCCTCAAACGTTTCGTCACAGAAAACGCCTATGCCTCCAGCCCGTATTTCTGGATGCTCACCCCGGAAAAAAATTATAAATATGAAATATTTTCCGCACATACTGCAGCAGTCAACAGCCTTACTTATACTTTGTTCAGCAAACCTGGCAAAGAATACACTTCTTATTTAAATGAAATGAAAGCAATGACAGAGACTCCCACTCAGGCAGAGCCCAAAAAATTCGACAAGATTATGACTTTGTCCACCTGCACCGGCAACAGCGCCACCCGTTTTGTAGTACAGGGCATCATGCTGGATTAAGTCTGCCTTATTTCAGCCGATAATCCTAATAAGTATTAATTATTTGAGAATTTGTTTCAGAATGTTTTAAAAAGGAGGGATTATCCATGAAAATCACGGCAGACACATGGCGGCAGAGCACAAACCACACACAGTACAAAACCGGCTGGCAGACAGAAAAAGAAAAAAGTCCGGAACCGGATTCCGATGCAGCGTCAGAGGCAAAAAAGGAACTGGAGAAAAATACCGCTCTTCTGGAAGAAATGAAAAAGGAGCGCAAGGCCGGACTTTTCCAGCCTGGTTCCACCCCTAATAACGGTACCTCCTCCAAAATAAAAGCTTCCGTTCCCGATGACAATGTGGGACAGCTGGCCGCGGAACTGGCCAATGGCCAGACAAAATTTGATGTTCTGCAGGTTTCCTCCAAGGCCATGCGCGCCATGGCAAATCTCCGGATGGCTGGAGCAGTCAGTACGGGCAAAGACAAAGAAAAAATCAGCCAGATGATCCGGCGTATGAACAAACTGATCAAACGCATCCGCACAAAGATGAGACAGCTGGAAAAAGAAGAACAGCTGGAAAAACGGCAGGAAAAAGCAGAAAAGAAAAAGGAAGAACAAAAAGCGCGGGCACTGTGCAATGAGCTGCGGAACAAACGGAACAAACGCCGCCGTGAGGAGCGGGATTATGCCAGCAAAGAAGCTGCCGGCGGCGGTGGAAATAATATGGCGGCGTCCCCGGTCCCTGCCGCAAATACAGGAACAGCGGTTTCCATGCCCCCTGGAATAACAGAACCAGCCGCCACCGGCATTTCTGCCCCTGTATCAATGCCTGCCGCGGATATTGCCTCAGCAGCAGAGCCTGTTTCCGTAGATATTTCTGTTTAAATTTGGATAAAAAGCCCTAATGGAGGAATTTCACATGACACCAGAAGTAACACAATTACAGAAAATGATTGATCAATATGACAATATTGTCTTTTTCGGAGGAGCCGGCGTCTCCACAGAAAGCGGCATACCCGATTTCCGCAGTGTGGACGGTCTGTATAATCAACAGTACGACTACCCGCCGGAAACTATTTTAAGCCATACGTTCTTTATGAACAATCCCCAGGAGTTTTACCGCTTCTATCAGGCCAAAATGCTGTGCGATACGGCCAAACCCAATGCAGCCCACCACAAACTGGCGCAGCTGGAACAGGCCGGAAAACTAAAAGCGGTGATCACGCAGAATATTGACAACCTGCATCAGATGGCAGGAAGCAAAAACGTCCTGGAACTGCACGGCTCCGTATACCGCAATTATTGTATGAAGTGCAGAAAGTCTTATGATTTTGCTTATATGAAAAACAGCCAGGGAGTCCCCAAATGCCAGGCGTGCGGCGGGACTATCAAACCTGATGTGGTTCTCTATGAAGAAGGGCTGGATAATACCACTATAAACCGCTCTGTACAGGCCATTTCAGCCGCTCAGATGCTTATAATCGGCGGTACCTCTCTGGCCGTATATCCGGCAGCGGGCCTGATCGATTATTTCCAGGGGGAAAAGCTGGTTGTAATCAATAAAGCCCCCACTCCCAGGGACCGTCAGGCTGATTTGATAATTTCACAGCCCATCGGCGAAGTTTTTTCTCAAATTGAGATATGATACAGTTACTAAAAAAGGAATCTAAAATGGCAGATAAATTTACAGTGGGAAATATCATACGCATGAAAAAGAAACATCCATGTGGAAATGACCAATGGGAAATACTCCGGGTTGGAGCTGATTTCCGATTAAAATGCATGGGCTGCCAGCGGCAGGTTATGATACCCAGGCGGCTGGTGGAGAAAAATTTTCGGGGGTTTATTCAATGACCTTACTACTGACCCAGCCTGCCCGGAAACGAAATGAGTACAGCGTATTCTGCAAAATGGCTGACCGGACCGGGGCAGATACTCCTGTCTTTTATCTGTGTGACAAGGGCTATGCTTCTTATAATGTTTTTGCGCATGTGATTGAAAACAGCCAGTTCTTCCTGATACGCTGTACAGACGCAAAGACCGAGAAAATCCTGGGCTTTCCGCTGGATAAGGCTGTGGAGCTGGATTACCATTCTGGCCGGATCTTATTCAGACCACAATCAAAGAAAAACGCTTACATCCTGAACTGGCCGGGCAGTACCCACATGTCTGCAGGGACGTCTCCATGGACTGCATTACAGAAAAAAGGACGGAGTATGGCAATGGAGGTGATAGCTCTTTAGCGCACTTCAAACAACGACCGCAGGTCGCACCAATATGGTACGTGCAATTGTACCGACTATGTGCTAAACTATTATCATCCATATG
>CANSYV010000260.1 GCA_947651335.1 uncultured Lachnospiraceae bacterium | reverse complement strand
ATTGACAACAGGTATCCTTGCGGCGGGTATGCTTGTTTTCTCTAATGGATGCAGGTATGTGGAGCGCACTGTCACCAGGGTAAAAGAGTCGGTGGGGGCGTTTGAGAAGGAAACCCAGATACCAAAGCAGACTCTGGAGCCGGTGGCGGAGACGGATGGAATCCATCAGGAATACTATTTCAAACAGCTGGCAATGAATGAAAAGAGAAGCTACCGCCAGCTGCTGGAGGGTATATTGGCCTTTGAGACAGAGATTTCGCTGTCAGATACGGATAACGATGCCATTGATAAGGCGTACCGGGCTTTGCTGAAAGACCATCAGGAGCTTTTCTGGGTGCACAACGGGGAGACTTATTATAAGACAATCAACAAATCAGACACTATTTTTACCCCCACTTACGGATATACCAGGGAAGAAGCGGCTCCCGTGGAGGAAAGTCTGGAACAGGCTTATCAGCAGGTGCTGCAGGCTCTGCCGGAAAATGCCGCGGCCTACGATATTGTGAGAAGTGTTTATGACTATGTGATTGGCTGTACCGATTATGTGATGAATGAGAATGACCAGAACATTGCAGGCGTTTTTTCACTGGGGCAGGCTGTCTGTGCCGGATATGCGGGGGCAGTCCAGTATCTTCTGGAGAGACTTGATATTGAATCTATCTATGTGTCCGGGGAAACAAAGATGTCATCAGGTGGACATGCGTGGAATATAGTAAATATAGATGGGAATTACTATTATGTGGATGCCACCAACGGTGACCAGCCTGGTCTGCTGGGATTGGAGGGCGCTGTACCTTTATACGATTATCTGGCTCCTTTTCCCAATGAATACAGCCAGATATGCTGGCCGGATGAGGAGTTTGCCCTGCCGGTGTGTTCGGCGGTGGATTATAATTATTATGTGTTAAATGGCAGTTGTTTTTCCAGTTATGAATGGGAAACCCTTTATAATTATTTTACCGCCCAGCTGAGCCAGGGGGCCCATCTGCTGCGGGTAAAATTCACAGACCCGGCTTCCTACCAGGCAGCTTATACAGATATGATTGAGAATGGACGGATTGAAGAACTGGTGAGATATTATATGAATCTTCAGGGGATTCCCCAGGTGGAGTATCATTACAGTAATATGGATGACCTGCTGACTTTGTACGTGATGTTGTGATAAGAGAATCGTGAAGGGAACGCGGCTGTGAAGATGCAAAACAATGACAGTGAGCAATGACAGGTGGTGGTATATGGAAAAAGTAATGGATTTTCTGTCTATGGCTGCAGAAGAGTTGGCGCAGTTACAAATCAGCACAGCAGGTGTGACGCTGGCAATCGGCCTTTTGAATTGTTTTCTGGGGTATCGGCTTCTGAAAGTGTGGCTCAGCCTGACGGGATTTACCACAGGCGCTCTGGCGGGTTATACAATCGCTTCCCACTATACCAGGAGCAGTGCCATACAGATTACAGTTCTTCTGGCGGCAGGGCTGCTGCTGGGAATGATGGCATTTCATATTTACCGCATAGGCGCGTTCCTTTTGTGTACCCAGGCGGCAGTGGTTTCCATCAGTATTTTGCTGCAGCCAAAAGATTCCTTGAAGTTTATGATCTGTCTGGCGGCAGCAATTGTAATCGGCCTTTTGGGAGCGGCTTTTGTGAAACCCATGGTGATTTTTCACACCGCCCTGGGGGGAGGATTCGCCGCCGCTGTCTCAGCGGCGGGGCTCCTGCACAGAGAGGCGGATGCGAAAATTATGTTTTTCGGGGCCGCGCTGACTATAGCCGGAATTGTGGTGCAGGCTGTCTCCACCCGTAAAGTATTATCTGAAAATGAGAAGGACAGTTCCTGAAATGGTCTATTAATTATCCACTTCTTTCAGAGTATATACATGGCGTTTCTTAGCCATTTCGTCGCTGGCCAGGTATTCATCGTAGGTGGTGATCTTATCCACTAAAGTGCCGTCAGGCAGAATCTCCATGATACGGCTGGCGGTTGTCTGTACGAACTGATGGTCATGGGAGGCGAACAGGATTACCCCCGGGAATTTGATCAGTCCGTTGTTCAATGCGGTGATGGCTTCCATATCCAGATGATTAGTGGGTTCATCCAGAATCAGGATATTGGAACCGGATATCATCATCTTGGAGAGGAGACAGCGGACTTTCTCGCCTCCGGAGAGAACTTTCACCTTTTTCACCCCGTCTTCCCCGGCAAACAGCATCCGCCCAAGGAAACCTCTCACATAGGTGGCGTCTTTGATCTCTGAATATTGGGTGAGCCAATCGGCGATAGTCAAATCGTTGTCAAATTCTGCTGTACTGTCTTTGGGGAAATAAGAACGGGAGGTGGTGATTCCCCATTTATAAGTCCCCTCATCCGGCTCTTCTTCTCCCATGAGAATCTGGAACAGGAGTGTTTTTGCCCGTTCATTGGAACCTACGAAAGCCACTTTATCGTCATGTCCCAGTGTGAATGTGAGGTTATCCAGGATTTTCTCACCGTCCACGGTTTTGGAGAGATTTTCCACCATAAGCACTTCGTTGCCGATTTCCCGGTTGGGACGGAAGTCGATATAGGGATATTTCCGGCTGGAGGGCCGCATTTCGTCCAGCTGAATCTTTTCCAGCGCCCGTTTACGGGAAGTGGCCTGTCTGGACTTGGAGGCATTGGCGCTGAAACGGGAGATAAATTCCTGCAGCTCTTTGATCTTTTCTTCTTTTTTCTTATTGGCTTCTTTCATCTGTTTGATCAGAAGCTGGCTGGACTCATACCAGAAATCATAGTTTCCTGCATAGAGCTGGATTTTTCCATAATCAATGTCTGCGGTGTGGGTGCAGACTTTGTTTAAGAAATACCGGTCGTGGGACACAACGATTACGGTATTGGAAAAGTCGATTAAAAATTCTTCCAGCCATTCAATGGCGTTCAAATCCAGGTGGTTGGTGGGCTCATCCAGAAGCAGAATGTCCGGATTGCCGAATAATGCCTGGGCCAGCAGTACTTTTACCTTCAGATTTCCCTCCAGATTCTTCATCAGGCAGTCGTGGTACTCAGTAGTTACACCCAGTCCGTTCAGCAGGGATGAGGCATCGGATTCGGCTTCCCATCCGTTCATCTCCGCGAATTCCGCCTCCAGCTCGCTGGCGCGGATACCGTCGTCGTCGGTGAAGTCTTCCTTGGCGTAGATGGCTTCCTTTTCATTTCTCACATCGTAAAGGCGCTGGTTGCCCATAATCACCGTATCCAGAACCTGGTATTCATCGTATTTGAAATGGTCCTGCTGGAGGAAGGACAGGCGCTGTCCGGGGGTGATGGACACATCTCCTTTGGTGGAATCCAGCTGTCCGGAGAGGATTTTTAAAAATGTGGATTTTCCGGCTCCGTTGGCTCCGATTAAGCCGTAGCAGTTTCCCTCGGTGAATTTTATATTGACGTCCTCAAACAGAGCTTTTTTCCCGATGCGTAAAGTGATGTTATTTGCTGAAATCATACACAAACCTCATTCATTTCTATATTTTAGTGTTTCCACATACTCTAACCTATTTTACCGTAAATCGCAGAATATGCAAGTCTTAATTTTCTTTTCAAATTTAAAACTTGACTGAAATGCGAAGGGTTGATATATTTATCATTGGGAACTGTATGTAAATAACCTGTGGCAATTCCCTGAGT
>CANSYV010000259.1 GCA_947651335.1 uncultured Lachnospiraceae bacterium | reverse complement strand
TGAATACGGCTCTTTCAATCCCATGTCCTTGATGATCTGCAGCAGACCGACCCCCTGGTCTGATGCCGGTCGTCTTTCACCATGCCGCACACCGGAATACTCAGATTCAGTTTTTCCAGCACAGCCAGAGCCACATTTACCTGGCCCTTTCCGCCGTCCATCATGATCAAATCCGGATACCGGGAAAAGCTGTCGAAGTCTTTTCCCGATGAATCATGGGTAAACCTTCTGGTCAGAACCTCCTCCATGCTGGCATAATCATTGGGGCCCTGTACTGACTGAATCTTAAATTTCCGGTAGTCACTCTTTTTCGGTTTTCCCCGCTCATAGACTACCATAGAACCAACGGACTGAAACCCGCTGATATTGGATATATCATAGGCTTCCATCCGTACAATCGAATCCAGCCGCAGCCACCCTGCCACCTCTTTGACAGCGCCGATGGTGCGGCCTTCTTCCCGTTTGATCTTCTCCCTGTCCTGGCTGAGAATCAATGACGCATTCTGTGCCGCCATTTCCACCATTTTCTCTTTCACGCCTTTCTTCGGAACACGGATGCTGACTTTCTGTCCCCGCCGGGAGGTAAGCCAGCTTGCAATAATCTGTTCATCCTCCACTTCCTCCTGCAGAATCAGCTCACGGGGAATAAACGGCGTTCCGGCGTAAAACTGTTTTAGAAAACTGGTCATCACCTGGCTTCTGGTATCTCCCGCTGCCACTTTCAGATAGAAATGATCCCTGCCGATCAGCCGCCCTCCCCGGATAAAGAACACCTGGACAATGGCGTCCTCCCCGTCCATGGCCATGGCAATCACGTCATTATCCTCCTGGCTGTGACCGGTGATCTTCTGTCTCTCTCCAATCTTCTGGATACTCTGGATCAGATCACGGTACTCCATGGCATCCTCGAACCTCAGTTCCTCCGAGGCCTGCTGCATTTTCTCCTGCAGTTCCTGTATCACCTCCTGATACCGCCCGCCCAGAAACTCCAGAGCTCCCTTCACCCCCTGCTGGTAAGCCTCTTTGCTCACATTCCCCTGGCAGGGCGCATCGCATTGATGGATATGATAATACAGACAGGGCCGGTCCTTCCCCGCATCCTGAGGCAGCTTCCGGTTACAGGCACGTAGATGATAAATCCTCCGTATCAGTTCAATGGCGTCTTTCACCGCTCCCGCGCTGGTATAGGGCCCAAAATACCTGGACTTATCCTTCTTCATTCTCCTGGCAAACAAAATCCTGGGGAAATCCTCCTCCACAGTCATCTGGATAAACGGATAGCTTTTATCATCCTTCAGCATGGTATTATATTTGGGACGATGTTCTTTAATCAGATTGCACTCCAGCACCAGCGCTTCCAGCTCCGAGTCCGTGACAATGTACTCAAACCGGGCAATATGAGTCACCATCTGTTCAATTTTTACCCCTTTATTCCTGCTGGACTGAAAATACTGACGCACCCTGTTTTTCAGGCTTATGGCCTTTCCCACATATATGATCTCATCTTTTGCGTCATGCATCAGATAGACTCCCGGCCGGGCCGGAAGTTTTTTTAATTCTTCTTCAAAATCCATAGAAATATCCCCCGCCCCTATCCGGCGTCCACAGCTGTCTCAATGGGTGCTTTTGCCTTTTCCTCAATCCGGGGAACGGACTTCTTCTCCGTTTCTTCTGGTTCCGGCAGACCTTTCACTTTCCGGAATATTTTCATAAACTCTTTTCCTGTTATGGTTTCCTTCTCAATGAGGAACTCCGCGATTCGGTCCATCACTTCCCGGTTCTCCTGAAGCAGCCTCTTTGCCTCCTCATAAGAATTGTGAAGCAGAGCCATCACCTCGTGGTCCACCTCTGTGGCGGTATCGTCCCCGCACTCCAGAACCGTCCGGCCATCCAGATATTTGCTCTGCTGGGAAGCCAGCCCCATCAGGCCGAATTTCTCTGACATTCCATACTGGGTGACCATTGCCCTGGCCATTTTCGTGGCCTTCTCAATATCATTGGCCGCTCCCGTGGTGACTGTATCAAAGACAATCTCCTCCGCCGCGCGGCCGCCCAGATACCCCACCAGCATAGCCTCCAGCTCTTTTTTCGTATTCAGATATTTTTCTTCCTCAGGAACCTGCATCACATAGCCCAGTGCCCCCATGGTACGGGGAACAATGGTGATTTTTTGAACCGG
Organism: uncultured Lachnospiraceae bacterium; assembly: GCA_947651335.1. Classification (GTDB taxonomy): domain Bacteria; phylum Bacillota; class Clostridia; order Lachnospirales; family Lachnospiraceae; genus MGBC164599. Next base: position 1,498 of record CANSYV010000259.1, on the reverse strand, counting down.
CTCTGCGTCTTTCTGCAGGGCGCTCACCAGCGCATGGCCCACTTCATGATAGGATACAATTTTCCGCTCCTCAGTGCTGAGAATCCGGTCCTTCTTTTCCTTACCCACCAGAACCACCTCAACGGCTTCGAATAAATCCTTCTGGCTCACGGCTTTGCGCCCGTTCTTTACGGCAAGAATCGCAGCCTCATTGATCATATTTGCCAGATCCGAACCCACGGCTCCGGAGGTAGACAGGGCTATCTCCTCAAAATCCACGGTCTCGTCCAGCAGGACGTTTTTGGCGTGTACTTTCAGAATATCCACACGCCCTTTCAGATCCGGACGGTCCACAATCACCCGGCGGTCAAAACGTCCGGGACGCAGCAGAGCCGGGTCCAGCACCTCAGGACGGTTGGTAGCCGCCAGAATCAAAAGCCCCTTGGACGCCTCAAATCCATCCATTTCCGCCAGAAGCTGATTCAGAGTCTGCTCCCGCTCATCGTTGCCGCCGCCATAATGGGCATCCCGGCTCTTTCCAATGGCGTCCACCTCATCTATAAAAATAATACAGGGCGCATTCTTCTTGGCCTCCTCAAACAAATCCCTCACACGGGAAGCTCCCACGCCCACAAACATTTCCACAAAATCCGACCCGGACAGGGAGAAAAACGGCACATGGGCCTCCCCTGCCACAGCCTTTGCCAAAAGGGTCTTACCAGTTCCCGGAGGGCCCACCAACAGCGCACCCTTTGGCAGCTTTGCCCCGATAGCCGTATATTTTCCAGGGTCATGGAGGAATTCCACCACTTCCTGGAGAGACTCCTTGGCCTCATCCTGGCCTGCCACATCATGAAAGGTAACGCCTGTCTCTTTCTGCACATAAGCTTTCGCCTTGCTCTTTCCCACTCCCATCATGCCGCCTCGGTTCATTCTGCGCATAAAGAGCATCAAAAGCCCGAACAACAGCAGCGTTGGAAGCATAATGCTGATAATGGTAGAGACAAATTCTGCCACCGGGTCAGGCATTTCCAGCTCATAGGCCACATCGTCCTGTTTTTCCTCCTGCTAACGCAATCTCTGAAAGCATTTCAAGTACTGCTGCATAATTTATCTGTCTTCCGTCATATCTCCCTAGATTATGAGGATCTTTATGCTCCCATTTTCCATGCCACCATGGTCTATCAACACTGTTTTTCCAACTCGCTTTTTTATCCGGATACCTTATTCCAGCTTTTATTATGGTTATCTCTTCAGCAGAAAATCCTGAAACTGAATTTGGTACTAAAGCTGCATGAACACTATCTGTCCATTTTCCTTCCACATACGCCTCGCTTTCCGTTGTATGTTCAAAATCTTCCGGCATTTGGCTATTCCCTTCTATTTTTTCATCTAAAACCACAGGATTTTCTTCAAAGCACTCTGCAAATTCATTATAAATTTTCAATGCATAAGCTGCGTCAAGTAATCCACAATCATTCATTCCTTCAATATCTTTCACACTTCCCTCCTGCTGCCC
>CANSYV010000258.1 GCA_947651335.1 uncultured Lachnospiraceae bacterium | reverse complement strand
ATCAAAACGACTATTATTATTGCCTTCTTTTTTGAAATATTCACTTTTTTACTCCTATTCATCTCCCCATACAACATAAAAAAGATGTTTTTCGGCAAAAGAAGCCGGCATGTGGAATCCGCCTCCCTTTTTACTGATAATACCCGGCTCATCTTTTATCACAGCTTTTGTGTGCAGTTCTCTAATTGACATAACCCTTCCTCCATACAGTTTCTAACACAGTTCCTAACAGCACAATTTGTATATGAAGCAGCAAACAAAGCTCTTATCACACACACTGTTTTTCTGTATGATAAGACAAGTTCAGTTACTGGCCATACCGTGAACAGTAACTCCTCTGCGCCGTTCATCCGCGTGTTTTACGGACTTTACAGATAATGCCGGCTGTGAACAGCTGTCTGGCTCTCAGTCTGAATGGAGTATGTTTTAGTATTATAAACGAAAATCACACACATATGCAAGTAGAACATCATGTACAAGGAGAAATTTGAATATGATTACACAAAAAGAAAGAGACATCATCCGGGAACTGGCAAAACAGGTAAGAGACGCATCCCAGCGCCCGGAAATGAAGCAGCGGGAAGAATTATGGTACGCGCACAATGATCTGAAAACCACCCAGCCGGTGGTGGCCGTATTTCCGGAAATGGCCTGGCGGGAGATTATCACCCCAGAGTCTCTCCAGTGTGAATGTGAAGAGGCACGGGAAATGGAGTGGTTTCTCCGGGCAAAGCTGTTCCGGGCCAATGTGCTGGACGACGATGTGCCTGTGACAGATATCTGGGAAGTGCGGAAAATCATCACAGACACCGGATGGGACAAGGAAAATCCCAACCACAAAAACTCTGCCCTGGGGAACGCCAGCTACCGGGACCACTGCCTGGGGGATGTTCCCCTGGCCTGGAAGAAGGATTTTCACTTTGACGCAGGCGCCAAGCATTTTGAGCCTGTGATTGAGGAGCCCCGCCAGCTGTCCCGGCTGGGAACCCCGGAAGTGATTTACCACGAAAAGGAGACCATGGAAAAGTTAAAGCTCCACCAGGATGTGCTGGGAGATATTCTGGATGTGCGGCTGATGGGCCTGAAATACCTGTACATTGCCATGATGGAAACTTACTCGGATTTCCGGGGGCTGGAACAGGTGATGTACGATATTTATGAAGAACCGGAAATGCTCCACGAGGCCATGGACATCATAGAAGAAGGCTATCACGGACTCCTTGACCAGTATCTGGAGCAGGGGCTTCTCACTGTGAACGGAAATCAGGCTTACAGCGGTTCCGGGGGACAGACTTTTACTCATGAGCTTCCCGGAGACGACAGTGTGTGCACAGACTTGAAAGACTTCTTCGGCTTCACCGAGTCCCAGGAGTTCACTATGGTGGGACCGGAGCAGCACTGGGAGTTCGTCATGAAACATGAAAAGAATGTGGCTGACCGCTTCGGCCTCACCGCCTATGGATGCTGCGAGCCTGCTGATAACAAGTTAGACTATATCTTCCGGTTTGACACCATGCGCCGCATCTCTGTCTCTCCCTGGGCGGATGTGGAGAAATGTTCCGCCGGCATCGGACAGAAGGCCGTGTATTCCTGGAAGCCCAATCCTTCCCTGTATCTGAGCAATTACCTGCCGGACAAGACAGAATTTATGGAAAATTATGTGAAAAATATGCTGAATCACACAAAAGACAACTGTGCGGAGATTATTCTGAAAGATACCCACACCTGCCAGAATGACCCTATGCGGTTCGGAGCATGGGTGAAAGACGTGCGGAAATGGATTGCGGAGACCAGATAGAATTAAGAAAGAAAACTTGGTGCTGCCGGTGAATACCAAGTATATCTGGAACTATTGCAAAATAACAAACATATGTTATACTTTTAAAAGAGCACTCATGCTGAAGGGCGTATTAACCACATTCGAAAAAGAGGAGAGGTATTTTATGGGCATGTATATCAATCCGGGCAACAGTGGATTTGCTGAAATCAATGATTCGGATTATGTGGATAAGACCGGATTGATTGAACTAATTAATCAGACAGTTGAAAAAAGGAATAAACTTACCTGCATCAGCAGGCCCCGGCGTTTCGGGAAATCCTATGCCGCAAAAATGCTGACCGCCTATTATGATTGTTCCTGTGACTCTCATTATCTTTTTGATGATAAGAAGATTTCAAAGACCAGGGATTACCAGGAGTATCTGAATCGATACAATGTGATTTACCTGGACATTACAAGCTTCATATCCGAGGCGAAAGCACAGAATCAATCCCTGCGGGATGTTCCGGTAATGATACAGACCGCAATCAAAAGGGACATGGCTGAATCAGGCTTTGATGCTATTGGGGAGGAAAGCCTGACGGAGTATCTTATTCGGTGCGTGCAGAAGAATGCTGGCAGAAAGTTTATTTTCATCATAGATGAGTGGGATGCGATGATCCGGGAAGCTAAGGGCAATGAGGCGGTGCAGCAGTCCTACTTAAATCTGCTGCGGGGCTGGTTCAAGAATGCTAATTTTACTCCGAAGGCTGTGGCGGCGGCGTACATGACAGGCATCCTTCCTATCAAAAAGAATGGTTCACAGTCGGCAATCTCCGATTTTAGAGAATACTCTATGATCAAACCACGTAAGTACGGCGAGTTTGTGGGATTTACAGAGGCAGAAGTAAGAGGGATTTGTGAAGAGAAGGGAATCGATTTCGGCGCCATGGAGCGGTGGTATGATGGGTACGCTTTCAAAGATGTGGGATCGATTTATAACCCGAACTCGGTGATGCAGGCCGTTGATAATCATGACTTTGATTCCTATTGGACGGAAACATCCGCGGCTGAAGGCCTGCTTGACTATATCAGCAGGGATTACAACGGTCTGACAAAAACCATAGCCGAGCTGATCGGCGGGGTGGATGTCAAAGTCTGCACCACCGGATTTGCCAATGACCTGACTACCTTCAGGGGAAAGGATGATATCCTGACCCTGATGGTTCATTTGGGATATCTTGCTTATGATTCGGTGAGCAAAACAGTGCGTATTCCCAACGAGGAGATCAAACAGGAATTCCAGCGGTCAATCCGGGAAGTGAAGCATCCGGAGACCATCAGACGTCTTACCGAAAGCGACCGGCTGTTCGCGGATACAATCCAGAAAAACCAGGAGGCTGTCGCCGCGCAGATAGAAAAGGTGCATGCCGAGGAAACAGCGGCACTTCATTACAATAAGGAAGAAAGTCTGCGCAGCGTGATTAAACTGGCTTATTACACCTACCGGGATTATTATATACAGTTTGAGGAACTTCCCGCCGGGGAAGGGTATGCAGATATCCTCTACCTCCCCCGTCCTGATTCAAAATGGCCCCCATTGGTGGTGGAGCTGAAATGGAATGGGTCTGCACAAGGAGCAATTGATCAGATCAGGAAGAAAAAATATCCTTCTGTCCTCCATAATTTCGGCGGTCCCATTCTTCTTGTGGGCATCACATATGATAAAGACGCTGATGCCGGAGAGAAGAAGCATGCCTGTAAGATTATTGAATACAGAATATGAAAAGGAGGCTATCGTAATGGGCCATCTGAATCGGGCGGCTTTTGTATTCGCCGCCCTTTTCATTATCCCGGCTGATTTATTCATCCTTTTCTTTTTTCTCCTTGCGTTTCTCGATCAGCCTCTCGACTTTCTCTTTTGCCTCTTCGATACTTTCGCATC
>CANSYV010000257.1 GCA_947651335.1 uncultured Lachnospiraceae bacterium | reverse complement strand
CCAGCCTATTACAGGAAATGCATATTCGAACTGGAGAGTTTCTAAGAAAGGCACCAACAAAATCTGGGAGGATCTGGCAGATATGGGAATCGCAGGGCTGAGCATTGACAATGTGGCCAGTATTTCCGAGTGCAAGAAAATGGTAGGCCATAAGACGAAAATCATGGGGAATGTAGACCCAGGCGGAGTGATGTATACCGGAACACCGCTGGAAGTGCGGCTGAAAACACTGGAGTGTATCCGGGACGGGTACGACAATCCCAAAGGATTCATGGTGATGTCAGGCTGCAGTCTTCCGGTGGAGACACCCCTTGAGAATATTCAGGCCATGATGGACACAGTGAGAGAAGTGGGCTATCCGGTGGAACTTTCCAAAGTGGAAGATATGATGGAAGACTGTAAGAAGAAAATGGCGTAGGTAAGGAGAAGGAAAATGGCAGATAAAGAATCATTATTAAAAGAACTATCCCGCTGTGTCCTGGAAATGGAAGACGAAGAAGTCATTCCTGTGGCACAGGAGTACGCGGACAGCGGATTTGACGCGGCGGAAGGCATTATGCAGGGGCTGGTTCCAGGCATGAATCAGGCAGCGGACCTTTATGAACAGGAAGAATACTTTATCCCGGAGCTGATGGTGTGCTCAGCCGCTATGTACAATGGGCTGGATGTATTAAAACCGCTGATTCCCAAGGAAAATACAGCTTCAAAGGGAAAAGCGGTGATCGGCGTAGTGGAAGGAGATACCCACGATATCGGGAAAAATCTGGTGAAAGTCATGATGGAGGCCGCCGGATATGAGATGATCGACCTGGGCAAAGATGTGCCTGTGGAGGAATTTGTGGAGAGAGTCCGGGAGGAACAGGCGGATTTTGTGTGTATGTCCACATTGATGACTACTTCCATGAATAATATGCAAAGAGTCATCGACAGCCTGAAGGAGCAGGGGCTGCGGGACCAGGTGAAAATCATGGTGGGCGGAGGGCCCATATCCCAGAATTTTGCCGATAAAATCGGGGCGGACGGCTATTCCGTCACAGCGGTGGAAGCTGTGAAACTGGCAGACCGGCTCAGAGAGCTGTGATGAGAAAATCCATCACTTTTTATGAAGCGGTTAAAAACGGTTAGAAGGTAACTTTTGAGAATAAAGGAGAATATACTATGGAATTAAGAAAAAATTTACCGGAAATTTTTGAAGATTTTGCAGAGGGAAGAAGAAACGCATTTTTAAATGTAAAGAAAATTAAAGACCAGAACAAACCTGTAGTGGGGATTTTCTGTACTTATTTTCCTCAGGAACTGGCAGTGGCCATGAATGCGGCAGTGGTTTCCCTGTGCGCCACATCCGACGAGACCATTCCCGCGGCTGAGGCCGACCTGCCCAAGAATCTGTGTCCCCTGATTAAGTCCAGCTATGGATTTGGAAAGACTGATAAGTGTCCGTTTTTCTTCTTCTCCGACTTGGTAGTGGGGGAGACCACCTGCGACGGAAAAAAGAAAATGTATGAATATATGGCAGAGTTTAAGCCAGTACATATTATGGAACTGCCCAACTGCGTCAGCGAGAGAGGTGTCCAGATGTACCGGGGAGAGATTATCCGCATGAAAGAAAAACTGGAGGAAGTGTTCGGCGTGACAATCACAGAAGATGACATCCGCCGGGGAATCCAGGTGAAAAATGCGGAGAGAGATGCACTGAAAAGACTGTATTCTGTTATGAAGGCAGACCCGGCTCCCATTGCCGGCACTGACTTGATGAATACACTGGTGGCAACCACCTTTAACTTTGAACGGGAGAAAATTCCGGCACAGATGGATGCTCTGATCGAGAAAATTGAAAAAGAGGGAAAGGCAGGAGAGAAGAAACCGAGAATTTTGATCACCGGATGTCCCATGGGCGGTGCTACTATGAAGGTTGTGGAGGCTGTGGAGACAAACGGCGCGTCCGTGGTGGCTTTTGAGAACTGCTCCGGTGCAAAATCGGTGGAAGAAAATGTGGACCTTTCCAATCCTGATGTATACGAGGCTCTGGCGAGAAAATATATGAATATCGGCTGTTCCTGTATGACCCCCAATGACAACCGGATCAAACTGCTGGACAGCATGATTGACGAATACCATGTGGACGGTGTGATTGATATGGAACTGCAGGCATGCCATACTTATGCGGTGGAGGCTCTGCGCATCAAACGCTTTGTCAATGACGAGAAGAAGATTCCCTATATGAATCTTGAGACAGATTACTCTCAGGCAGACGTGGGCCAGCTGAAGACCAGGGTTGCCGCGTTTATTGAGATGCTGTAAACGCGGGCAGAAACATTCAAAAATCTAATTGATACATTCAAAATAGCAATCAAGCTGTTGAAAACTTGTGGGTATTGCCTGAACCTAAGGAGAGCAGACATGATAACAGAAAAAGAACGCCTGAAGCAGGTATTCTGCCATGAAAAACCAGACCGGCCGCCGTGTATCTGTCCAGGGGGTATGATGAATATGATTACCACAGAATTGATGGATACCTGCGGGGCAGTCTGGCCCCAGGCCCATACGGACGCGGAAATGATGGCACAGCTTGCCCTGGCCAATTATGAACAGGGCTGCTTTGAAAATGTGGGTGTGCCTTTTTGCATGACTGTAGAGGCAGAGGCCCTGGGAGCGCAGGTGTCCATGGGATCAAAAGCAGTGGAACCCCATGTGGCGCAATATGTGATTGATTCTGTAACAGAGTGGAGAAAGCTGAAACCGCTGAATGTGAATGAGGGACGGGCAAAGGTGGTGCTGGATGCCATACGCATTCTGAAATCAAAAAATCTTCCCGTTCCTATTATCGGAAATATCACCGGGCCTGTGAGCACTGCGGGGTCAGTGCTGGAGCCGGTTGTTTTCTACAAGGAATTGAGAAAACGCAATCAAGAGGCCCATGAATTGATGGGATTTGTGACAGAGCAGATTTTAGATTTTGCCAGAGCGCAGATAGAGGCCGGTGCGGATGTGATTGCCATATCAGACCCCAGCGGCACAGGGGAGATCCTGGGTCCCCGTTTTTTCCAGGAATTTGCGGTAACTTATTTGAATCAGCTTCTGGACGGCCTTCAAAGTGAGAAAATGGGAACCATTGTCCATATCTGCGGACAGATGAGGAGCGTGTATGAGCAGGTGGACCAGATACACAGCGACGCCCTCAGCTTTGACTCCATTGTTCCTATGAAGAAAGCCCGTGAAAATCTAAAGGGGAGGATTCTCATGGGGAATGTGAGCACCTACGCACTGGAGTTCGGCAGTCCGGAGCAGATTGAGAAGATGACCAGGAATTGTGCGGCAGATGGGTCGGATATTTTGTCTCCCGCCTGCGGCCTGGGGACAAAATCACCCCTGAAAAATGTCCAGGCGATTCTTCAGACACTGAAAAAAGATGAGGTTTTGGTCAATGCCTGAGATTACAGTACAGCCGTCAGGGAAATGTTATGCGTATACACCGGGAGAAAGTCTTCTGGAAATCCTTCTGGCAGCAAAAGTTTTCGTGGAAAATCCCTGTAACGGAAAAGGAGTCTGCGGCAAATGCCGGGTGAAAATTATAAAAGGCACTCTTTCAGAACCATGTGCCACAGAGCAGGAACTGCTCAAAGAAAAAGAACTGGCCCAGGGAATCCGGCTTTCCTGTATGGTGCGGCCTAAAGCAGATCTGGAAATCCAGCTTCTGGGACTGCCGAAC
>CANSYV010000256.1 GCA_947651335.1 uncultured Lachnospiraceae bacterium | reverse complement strand
TGGCGGTTCCTTATATTAAAGGAGTCCAGAAATGGGATGTGGCGGCGTGTGTGAAACATTTTGCCGCCAATAACCAGGAGACGCAGAGGCTGTGGGTGGATGTGAAGATTGATGAAAAAGCTCTTCGGGAAATCTATTTTCCGGCATTTTATGATGCGGTTAAGAAAGGAAATTCTTATACGGTTATGGGGGCATACAATAAAATATACGAAGAACATTGCTGCCAGAGTGATTTCCTGCTGAACCAGGTCCTCAGAAAAGAGTGGGGATATGAAGGGGTTGTGATCTCAGACTGGGGCGGCGTCCATGATACGGCGGCAGCGGCGGCTTCCGGGCTTGATATTGAGATGTCAGTAACGGACAATTTTGATGAGTATTATATGGCAGAGCCTTTGAAGAAAATGGTGGAAGAGGGGAAAATCTCCGAGAAGGTTATTGATGAGAAAGCAGTTCGTGTTCTAATGTTGATGAAACGGCTTCATATGCTGGATAAAAAGAGAAAGAGCGGCACATATAATACGCCAATGCACCGGCAGGCGGCTCTTGATGTGGCGCGGGAGTCCGTGGTACTTTTAAAGAATTCCAAAGGAAAGCTGCCGCTTTCGCCGGAGGGGACAAAGGAGCTACTGGTTGTGGGTGAAAATGCCGATCTTATCCATGCCTTAGGCGGCGGGAGTGCCGAGATCAAAGCCTTATATGAGATTACCCCGCTGATGGGGATTAAGATGCTGCTGGGCGGAAACACAAAGGTGTCTTATGTAAAAGGATATTGCCAGGATCCCAAGGAGGAAAGCCAGGACAGGAACTGGCAGGCAGACAGCCTTGAAAACGGCGGGGGAGAGACTGAGAGTGTAAATCAGGCGGATGAAGCGCTTGCAATGTATCGGAGGCTGCTTCGGGAAGAGGCGGTGATGAAAGCAAAGGAATTCCACCAGGTGGTATTCATCGGAGGCCTGAACCATGAACAGGACTGTGAAGGGAATGACCGTGGGGATATGAAGCTCCCTTATGAACAGGACCGGCTGATCGAAGAACTGCTTGAGGCAAATCCAAATACGGTCATTGTGATGACTGGAGGAAGCCCGGTGGAAATGGGCAGATGGATTGACCGCGCAAACAGCGTGGTTTGGAGCTGGTATGCGGGGATGGAGGGCGGCAGGGCTCTAGCGGAGGTGCTCTTTGGCAGGACGAACCCGTCAGGGAAGCTGCCGGAGAGCTTTTACAAGACCCATACGGACTGCTCTGCCCATGCATGGGGGAATTTCGGGGAAAAGGAGACGGTAGATTATGCGGAAGGGATTTTTGTGGGCTACCGTTATCTGGAGGCATATCAGGTGGAACCGGAATTTTGTTTTGGCTATGGACTGTCCTATACTTCTTTCGTGTATGAGACGGCAGAACTGATAAAAGAGGGCAAAAAGGCGTATGTCCAGTGCCAGATTGCCAATACCGGGGGGATGGATGGAAAAGAGACCATCCAGGTCTATCTGGGGCCAAAGGAGCGGACAGAAGATGCGCCGGTACGGCAGTTGAAAGGATTTGAGAAAGTTTTTTTGAAGTCCGGGGAGAAAAAGAAGGTCCGGATTGAGATAGAGGATTATTCTGATGATATGAATGTCTGGGCGGGAAGCTCCCTGAACGAATTAAAAATTGTGCGCAAAGAGGAAAGAATGAGAAAATAATCATGAAAGAATTTGTTTTGAGGAGAAAAATATGGCTTACGGTAAAAAGATAGACAGGATTCTTTATGGGGGCGATTACAATCCGGAACAATGGCCGCGGGAAGTGTGGGAGGAAGATATACGATTTATGAAAAAGGCACATATCAATATTGTGACTCTTAACACATTCAGCTGGGCGGCATTGCAGCCTTCAGAAGACAGTTACTGTTTTGAAAAATTAGATGAAATCATGGAATTTATCAGAAAAAATGGATTAAAGGTATGTATGGCCACTTCCACAGGCGCGCACCCGGCATGGATGGCGAAAAGACATCCGGACATTCTGCGTACAGATTTTAACGGAATCAAAAGAAAATTCGGAGGCCGCCATAATTCCTGTCCCAACAGTCCCACATATGGGAAATACGCGGCAAAGTTGGCGGGGATGCTTGCAAAAAGATATAAGGATTATGAAAATATTGCCGCCTGGCATGTCTCCAATGAATTTGGCGGGGAGTGCTATTGCGCCAATTGCGAAAAGGCTTTCCAAAAGTGGCTGAAACAAAGATTTGGAACACTGGAAGAAATGAACCGGGTTTTTAACACGGCATTTTGGGGACATACTTTTTATGACTGGGATGAAGTGGTGCTGCCGAACCTTCTAAGCGAGCATTTTCTGGCTGACGGCGGGGACAGGACCATGTTCCAGGGAATCACACTGGAATACCGAAGATTCATGTCGGAAAGCATGCTGGAGTGTTTCCGGCTGGAATATCAGGAGATAAAAAAAGAAATGCCGGATATCCCAGTGACCACCAATCTCATGGGAGCTTATAAACTTTTGGATTATCAGAAGTGGGCAGGGGCTATGGACTTTATCTCATGGGACAGCTATCCCCAGCCGGGTGATACTCCTGCAGAGACGGCGTTACAGCACGATTTGATGCGGGGAATCAAGAAGCAGGAATCCTTTGTGCTTATGGAGCAGACGCCCAGCGTAACCAACTGGCAGCCGTATAACCGATTGAAACGCCCCGGCGAAATGAGGCTTTTAAGTTATCAGGCAGCGGCACATGGCGCGGACGCAATCCAGTTTTTCCAGATACGGCGGTCCATTGGGGCATGCGAAAAATTCCACGGCGCTGTCATCGACCATGCAGGCAGGGATGATACAAGGGTGTTTTTGGAAGTAGAACAACTGGGCAGGGAATTGGAGCGGCTGGGCGGTGTGTTTCTGGAGGGGCGCACACCGGCAGAGACAGCCATTTTCTTCGACTGGGACAACTGGTGGGCGTTGGAATATTCGGCCGGGCCAAGCATCCGCATGAAATATCTGGATGCTGTCAGGGATTATTATACGGCTGCGTTTGAATCAAATGTTCCTGTTGATATTATAGGCATGGAGGACGAATTTGATTCTTACAAGCTCATTATTGCACCGCTGCTCTATATGACGAAACCGGGGATTGATGAGAAATTCCGGAGATTTGTAAAAGATGGGGGCATATTTGTTACCGGGTATTTCAGCGGGATTGTGGACGGGCATGATCTTGTTATACAGGGAGGGTATCCCGGCAGGCTGAGGGATATCCTTGGAATCTGGGTAGAAGAAAATGACGCTCTTCCGGAAGGGGAAGAAAACAGCTTTATTTATAAAGGAAATCTCTATCCTGCCACAATACTCTGCGATTTAATGCATCTGGAAGGCGCGGAAGCATTAAGCGTCTATGAAAAGGATTTTTATCAGGGGATGCCGGTCATTACGAAAAACAGGTTAGGGCGGGGATGCGCGTACTATGTGGGGACGCGCTCAAACAGCGGATTTTATCACAAATTTATGGAGGATGTTTTTACAGAAGCGGAGATTACAGAAACCATGGCCGCGCCGAAGGGGGTGGAAGCGGCAGTCCGGGTGACAGATGGCAGAGAAGTTTTCTTTTTGCTGAATCATAATAAAGAAAACGAGAGGATTACTTTAAATGATAATTATAAAGATTTGCTCAATAACAGACCAGCCAGAACGCCAGATAGTAGCAGAGATGATACGTGAGAAAAC
>CANSYV010000255.1 GCA_947651335.1 uncultured Lachnospiraceae bacterium | reverse complement strand
ATACGATATTTTTACCGGGGATTTGCTGGGCAGTGCCACCACAAGGGCGTGTATATTTGGAACCATTCACAGGCAGGCCACACTGCTTCTGATGGAGAAGCTGGAGCGGTCCGGCATAAAGGCTTATGTGGGAAAAGTAAACATGGACAGGAACAGCCCGGAGAATCTCCGGGAAAGGGACGCAAAAAGCGCGGTGGAGGACACGCAGAGGTGGATTGAACAGAGTCTGGGTTTTCAGCATGTGAAGCCGATTCTGACTCCCAGGTTCATACCTGCATGTTCAGATGAGCTGATGAGGCGTCTGGCGGATTTACAAAAGAAATATGGACTGCCGGTTCAGTCCCACTTATCGGAGAATCTGGGAGAGATCCAGTGGGTGGGGGAACTGTGTCCAGAGGCGACTTTTTATGGAGAAGCTTATGACAGATATGGGATGTTCGGCGGCGGATGCCCCACGGTCATGGCCCATTGTGTCCACAGCAGCGAAGCGGAGATTCAGATGATGAAAAGGAACCGGGTGTTTGCCGCCCATTGTCCGGAATCCAATGCGAATCTATCCTCAGGAATTGCCCCTGTGCGGGCTTATCTGGAGGAGGGACTTCAGGTGGGGCTGGGAAGTGATGTGGCGGGAGGTTCTTCGCTGTCCATGTTCCGTGCCATGGCCATGGCGGTTCAGTGTTCCAAGCTCAGGTGGAGGCTCATGGATTCGTCCCTGGCCCCTCTTACGATAGAAGAAGTATTTTACCTGGCCACAAAAGGCGGCGGCGCATTTTTCGGAAAAGTGGGAAGCTTTGAGAAAGGATATGAGTTCGATGCTGTGGTTCTGGATGATTCCACCCTCAGACATCCCCGGGAATTAAGTATACGGGAGCGCCTGGAACGGATTATTTATCTGGGGGATGACAGGCATACTGCGGCGAAATATATCGGCGGGAGGCAGGTCATGAGCCGGGAACTCACATGTGTTTCGGGAAAGGATAAATTATGGAAGTGAAAAAATATAACCGGATTTTTACAATCGTGATAGATTCTCTGGGGGTGGGGGCTCTGGAAGATGCGGCAGATTATGGGGACGCGGGCACGGATACACTGGGGCATATTTCCCAGAGTGTGCAGGAATTCTCCATTCCCAATCTTCAGAGGCTGGGTATGGCAAATCTGCATCTTCTGAAGCAGGTGCCGCCGGTAAAAAGGCCGCTGGGATATTATGGGAAACTCTCTGAGGCCAGCGTGGGAAAGGATACCATGACAGGCCACTGGGAGATGATGGGGCTTCACATTACCACGCCGTTTCGCACCTTTACAGAGACAGGGTTTCCCCCGGAACTTCTGGCGGAGCTGTCGGCCAGGACGGGACGCATTATTATAGGAAATAAAAGCGCCAGCGGCACGGAGATTCTGGAGGAGCTGGCTGAGGAAGAAATCGCCACCGGGCACATGATTGTGTACACATCCGCGGATTCCGTGCTACAGATTTGTGGAAATGAGGAGACCTTTGGACTGGAGGAACTGTACCGGTGCTGTGAAATCGCCAGGGAAATCACCATGAAAGATGAGTGGAAGGTGGGCCGTGTCATTGCAAGGCCCTATGTGGGCAGGAAGAAAGGGGAATTTAAGAGGACCAGCAACCGCCACGATTATGCCCTGAAGCCCTATGGACGGACTGCCCTGGATGCGCTGAAAGATGCTGGTTTTGCAGTGATTTCAGTGGGGAAGATTTTTGATATTTTTGACGGGGAGGGGCTTACAGAGTCTAACAAATCAAAAAGCTCCGTCCATGGCATGGAACAGACCATCGAAATTGCAAAAAGGGATTTTCAGGGGCTGTGCTATGTGAATCTGGTGGACTTTGACGCACTGTGGGGGCATCGGAGGGACGCTGAAGGGTATGCCCGGGAACTGGAAAGATTTGACGTAAAGCTGGGAGAACTTCTGGAGCTTCTGCAAGAAGACGACCTTCTGCTCATTACGGCAGACCATGGCAATGACCCCACCCATACAGGAACAGACCACACAAGGGAGAAAGTGCCGTTTCTTGCCTGGTCCCCATTTATGAAAGGGCACGGAAGGCTGAAGGATGCTGACACATTCGCCGTTGTGGGCGCATCTATTGCCGGCAATTTTGGTGTGGAAATGCCGGAGGGGACCATCGGGAGCTCAATATTGGAACAATTGGTGTAAATAATCTGATGGAAGGATAGATTATGATGGATAGAAAAGATATTTTAAAACGTGTGGATCACACGCTGTTATCTCAGGCAGCTGTCTGGGCGGAGATTCGGCAGGTGCTGGATGACGGGATGAGATACAAGACGGCGTCTGCATGTATCCCGGCCTGTTATGTAAGGCAGGCGGCGGACTATGTGCAGGGGAAGCTTCCCATCTGTACAGTCATCGGTTTTCCCAATGGTTACAGCACTGCGGCTGTAAAAGTATATGAGGCCCAGCAGGCGGTAGCAGACGGGGCCGAAGAAATTGATATGGTGATTCCAATCGGATATCTCAAAGACAGAAGATACCAGGAGATAGAAGAGGAAATCCGCCAGGTACACCGGGCGTGCGGCGGGAAGATTCTGAAAGTTATTATTGAGACCTGTCTGCTGACACAGGAGGAGAAAATAAAAATGTGCGGCATTGTCACACAGGCAGGGGCGGAATATATTAAAACATCCACGGGTTTTTCCACAGGAGGCGCGTCATTAGAAGACGTAAAGCTGATGAGGGCCCATGTGGGCAGTCATGTGAAAATAAAGGCTGCCGGGGGTATCGCGTCCTTTGAAGATGCGGAAAAGTTTATACAGCTGGGCGCAGACAGACTGGGGACCAGCAGACTGGTTAAAATTATGAAGAATGAGTCGTCAGGAACTGAATGTAAATAACCTGTGACAGCTCCTCAGGTGCCGGTGAGGGATTGCGCATAGAGTGAAGCGTGGAAATTACTGTTCACGGGTGGAAGAGAAGAAATAAAAACCTGTATATATTTTCTTAACTATGCTATACTCTTATTGTAAAGAACTGTTTAATCTGGCTGTGGAATGGTTTATAAATGAAAGAGGAGCGCAGGGATTTTAATATGGATATTATAGAGCTGTGGTCTGTGTACAGGCCTAAGTGGTCTATGCAGACGTATATTTTAATCGCGGTAATCGCAGGTCTGATGTTTTTATTTTTATGGAAACTGTTCACTGTGAAGCAGTGGAAGAAAAGCCGAATGTGCGCGGCGTTTCTCATTGTGTGGTATATGGTGTTCGTGTACGGGTCTACGGTCTTTACCAGAACGCCTGGGCCGCAGATGCGTTATTGTCTGGAGTTGTTCTGGTCTTACCGGTGGGGAATCAGGGTATATGGGGATGAGATGATAAAGGAGATTCTTCTTAACTGTATGATGCTGATGCCCCTGGGTGTTTTACTGCCTGCGGTTTTTCCCGCTGCGGGGAAATATGAAAGCCTTACTGTTTTTATTGGTTTTCTTGCGTCTCTTTCCATTGAACTGCTTCAGCTTGTCCTGAAATGTGGTTTATTCGAGTTTGATGATATAATTCATAACACGGCGGGCGTGGCGGCTGGGTATTTTATTTATAAACTGGCTGTGTCCAGGGGAAGTCTGGAAGCCAGGGTTTCAGATATGCAGAGGGGCGTGTAGATATGGGATGTTTTGTAAATCCGGATGGAGGGGCATTTCCTCACGCCGATCAAGCGCAACGACAGCCGCATATCTGAAAATGACATG
>CANSYV010000254.1 GCA_947651335.1 uncultured Lachnospiraceae bacterium | reverse complement strand
TGTTTAAGTCTAAACTGGCACTTGCCTTTAAGGATATCGTCTCCCGCGGAAAAGATAATAATACCGCTGTCAGCACCGCGTCTTTCCCGGTTACCGGGGATATGGATTATGTAGTAGTATACGGTCTTTTAGGCAATGCGGTGGCCTACACCGTTAATTATGTGGACACCAGCGGGAACTCTCTGGCCCCCAGCGAAACGTATTATGGGAATGTGGGAGATGAACCGGTTCTGGCCTATCTGTACATCGAGGGATATCAGCCCCAGGCCTATAACCTTACTGGAACTCTGAAAGAGAATGCGGCGGACAATGTGTTTAACTTTGTCTACACGTCTACAGCCGCGCCAGGAACGCCGCAGCCCACAGGACCTGCCGCAACCATTGCGCCTCCGGCGCGTCCAGCGGTTCCGGCAGCAACGGGAACCGCACAGCCGGCAGCTCCGGGAGATGCCGGTGCTGACGCGGAGACCGGGGAAGAAGGCGGGGACGCGGAAGATGAAGCAGCCGCAGAAGAAGGCGGAAACGAAGCCGCGGAAGCGGAAGCGGAAGGTGAAGGAGAAAATGCCGGGCCTCAGGAGCTGGAGCGTATTGACGATGAAGAAGCACCTTTGGCCAACACAGACTTGGGGATGGGAAATACAGCTGTGGACACAAAGGACTTTGCAAAGCGCATCGCGGATTTCCCATTAGCCGCCAAGATCGGCATCTGCTCCGCAGTTCTTCTGGCTGTAGGCGCAGCCGCATGGTTCCTGCTGATCCGCAAGAAAAAGAAGGTAGAAATTGAGTAAAGGGAAGCTGCCGCCCGGGCAGCCTTCCAGGAAAAAGGGCGGGGGATTCATCCCCGCCCTCTGCAACATTGCCGGGACATTGATGCTTCTGGCTGTCATAGCGGCCAGCCTGGCCGTTACCGTGCCCCGGTTTATGGGATATGGTGTTTACGAGGTAGTCAGCGGCAGCATGGAGCCGGAGATTCCGGTCCACAGCGTCATTTACGTGAAAGAAGCCGCGCCGGAGGATATTCTTGAGAAGGATATTATCGCGTTCCAAAGCGGTGACTCAGTGATCACCCATCGGGTAGTGGAGAATCATGTGGTGGAAGGAACCTTCACCACCAAGGGGGATGCCAATGCCCAAAAAGATATGCAGGATGTGGAGTATTCCCAGCTGATTGGACGGGTGGACCGTCATTATCCCATGGTTGGGGGAATGATGACCCTGTATACCAGCAAAATAGGCAAAGCCTATGTGATCTGCTTTGCCGCCTGCGGGGCTATGTTCAACATTCTGGCAGGACGTATCCGGGCACGCCGTCGGGCAGGCTGAAAGGATAATCAGCAAAAAATATCATAGGACGGATATCATTCATCACAAAAAGACGGACAAGAACAGCATCGGTAAAAGACAGGGGGAACAGGGAACGATGGAAAGCAGGAAGGAAGACAATACATTATATGTAAAAATGTTCGGAGGCTTTTCCATGACATGGCACAAAAAGCCGGTGGGCGGCGGCGCCAAGTCCAGCGAAACCCAGTTCAACTACCTGATGCAGCTGCTGCTGCACCACCGGGGGGAAGGCATCAGCCGCAGCCATCTGGAACAGGCCCTGTTCGGGGACCGGGACATCGCGGATATCCACCACGCCGCCAGAAGCGTCATTTACAATGCCAAGAAAAAGCTGAAAGCCGCCGGCCTGCCGCCGGTGAATTACGTGGAAAACAAAGGCGGCATCTACCGCTGGACACAGGAAATCCCCGTCCAGGAGGACGCGGCGGAAATGGACCGTCTTTTTCAGGAAGCTAAAAAAGAAAGCAGTCCAAAACAGGCGCTTTCTCTCTATCTGGAAGCCTGCCACTGTTACACCGGAGAATTTCTGGGAGCGCAGACTGCCGTGTGGGCAGCACAGGAGGCCAGAAGGTACAGGGCCTTATTCTGCACCTGTGTGGAGGAGGCTGCCAGGCTTTTAAGAGAGGCCCATGATTATCCCCAGATGGAAGAACTGGGACTCTATGCCGCCCAGGTGAGCCCTCTGGCAGACTGGGAGACGGTAACCATGGAGGCATTGGTTTCCATGGGACGTTACGGAGACGCGCGGAAACTCTACGACGATACCGTAGAATTATATCTGCAGGAGCTGGGGCTTAAACCATCCCCCCGGCTCATGGAGCTTCTGGACCGGATGGGAGCCCAGATGGGCCATCAGTACGCTGTTCTGGATGACATTCAGGCAAAGCTGTCTGAAAGGGAGAACCATGGGGGTGGTTATCTCTGTCCATACCCTGTGTTTCAGGGAATCTATCAGATGCTGGCCCGGATTATGGAGCGTGGCGGCCAGTCTATCTATCTGATGCTGTGCACCGTAGTGGACAGTAAAGGAAACCCCATGAAAGAAGGCCCTGTGTTAGATGAGCTGTCCCAGAGGCTGGGAAGCGCCATTGTCCAGTCCGTGCGCAGAGGGGACGCGGTGAACCGGTATGGGCGGGGCCAGTACCTGGTTCTGCTGGTAAATACCACCCGGGAAAACTGCAGCGTGCTTCAGCGGCGCATCAACTGCCGCTTCCTGGTGGGACGCCAGCGCACGGGGGTGAGATATTATGTGAGCAGCGTAATCTGCACTGCCCAGCAGTGTGAATCCATTATGAGCAGAGGGGAAGGATAAAAGTATGTCAAAATCGCAATGGTATATCGGTGTGCCTAACGGTATCGTGCTGTGCGTGGATCATATGGCTGGACGCAGTCTGAAAGGCAGACTCTATCATTCCTATTGCCGGGAACCGCTGCCAATTGTAAATATTGAACAGCTTCTGTTCGAAATGGAACAATTTTTCGATTCTATCAATTTCCCCCATCCGGACACCAACAGCCGGACATTCCAGGGCGGGATACCACAAACAAACCATACGGCGGGGAGGTCAAAGGTCATGAGCGATGAAGAATTATTGAATAAACATGGAGATCTGGGGACATTTATCATCCGCGTCCAGCACCGGCAGAACAGCAGCTGGCAGGGACGTATTACCTGGATGGATGAGGACAAAACCGTCTACTTCCGTTCCATGTGGGAGATGCTGAAATTGATCGACAGCGCCGTGGGTACAGCTGGAGATCAGGGAGAACAGATGAATGAAGAACCGTCCTGGACGGACAGCTGAGAAACAGTGTACCAGGATATGGGAAAGCGCCAGGTGGAATCTGATGGTGGGAAGATTCCATCCGGCGTCTTTTTGTCTTTACCCATCCGGTACTTTTTTCAAAGCTCCCAGATGGTTGTTTCATCACCGTAAAAATCCTAAGAATATATAAGTCCATACTTTCTGAATATTATATCCAGCTCCTGTATGCTGATTCTGCCGTTCAGATACTATGCCTTTGCTGTTACTTCTACACCATCAAATAACATATCAAAGTGAAACCAGTCATCAGCCTCGTAATACTCCGGCAGTTCCATAATAAAATAGTAAAATTCCAAAACAAGGAAGCCAGAAGAACGCTTTACATTAAAATATATTTAAAGAGTGAGAAATAACTGTCCTGATATGCAGTAAACGGACAGATATTTTATGATAAAGCCCAGGTACCTGGCTTCCAGCTTCCCTGATAACCATATTATAATCTATCGATATAGGATTTTCAACTGCGGATTCTGAATTTTCATGTCAATATAGATTTTTAAGGCTTCATAGGTTTCCGTAGTTATCCATTCAAGGGATGCGGCAAAAGATACCGTTGAAATT
>CANSYV010000253.1 GCA_947651335.1 uncultured Lachnospiraceae bacterium | reverse complement strand
ATCTGTTAAAAAGGGCAAAGGAAAAAGGGTATTTTATCCGATGTTATTATATCCTCACTGCAGACCCAATGATCAACATTTTTCGTGTCAGGGCACGGGTAGAGGTCGGTGGACATGATGTTCCAGATGATAAGATCATTAGTCGTTTTGATAAAGCACTGGCATTAGTACATGAAGTAGCAGGATATGAATGCAGAGAAAAAGAATTTAAATGATAATTGAGTAAAAAATAGAGAATATCAAATTGGTTATATGAATATATTTAACTTTCTAAATCTTACAAATCCGTAAGACACCATTCACCAAAATGTAAGACTGCAGTGTTATACTTCTTTGCAGATTCAGAAGTAGGAAACTGGGAATCATTCATTAAAGAGCAAAGAAAGGCAGGGAAGCAGCAGTTGGAAATTCTAAAGGCAGAGAATCTGAGTAAAACTTACGGAACAGGGGAAGCCCGTGTGGAGGCGCTGAAAGATGTATCATTTTCCATGGCCAGGGGGGAATTCGGTGCAGTGGTGGGTGCCTCCGGTTCTGGAAAAAGTACCCTTTTGAACTGTATCGGCGGGCTGGATACAGCGGATTCCGGCAAAGTGTTTTTAAATGGTAAGGATATTTTTTCCATGGGGGAGGATGAAAGGACGGTTTTTCGCAGGCAGAGCATTGGGTTTATTTTCCAGTCCTTTCATCTCATTCCGGAGCTGAATGTGGAGCAGAATATTATTTTTCCCATTCTGCTGGATTATAAGAAACCAGATCAGGACCGGGTAGAGGAGATTTTGGAGGTGCTGGGGCTGGAAAACCGGCGCAGGCATCTGCCGGGGCAGCTTTCCGGGGGACAGCAGCAGAGGGTGGCCATTGGGAGGGCAATGATTACACGGCCTATTTTGGTTCTGGCAGATGAACCTACGGGAAATCTGGATTCCCAGAGCAGCCGGGATGTAATGGATTTGCTGTGTAAGGCGGCCCGGCATTATCAGCAGACGGTTTTGATGATCACCCATAATATGAATCTGACCCCATCGGCAGACCGGGTATTTCAGGTTGCGGACGGCAGGCTTGGCGAGCTGGGAGGTGGAAGATAAGTGAAGCATTATCTGGATTTGATTTCCATCTCGGCAAAGCACCATAAGGCACAGACCCGGATGACCCGGTTTTGTATTGTGCTGGCAGTGTTTCTGGTTACCGTGATTTTTGGCATGGCGGATATGGAAATGCGCTCTCAGCTGATGCAGGCCGTGAAAACGGATGGGAGCTGGCATGCGGGATTTCTGGTGGACGAGGAACAGGAGGCGCTTATCGGGGCGCGGCCGGAGGTGAAACAAAAGGCACGGTATGAGTCTTTGAACTACCGGCTGAAAGACCATTATCAGATTGAAGGAGAGGAAACCGTGATTTGCGGGTTTGACCGGGAGTTTCTGGATATGTATCCGGATGTGGAGATTGTGGAGGGAACCTTTCCCCAGTCAGAAGATGAGGCGGTGGTCAACGAAAATATCATAAACCGTCTGGAGTTGGAAATCGGTGAAATGATTTCTCTGAAGAAGCCTCAGGGGGCACAGATAGATTTTCGGATTACCGGTATTACAAAGAACACGGCTTTGATGGCAGAACACGACGCTTTTGGCATATTCCTCAGCATGGACGGGTTTCTTTCCCTGCATCCGGAAAGCGCAGAGGCGGACCAGGAGGTGGTCTGTTTTGTGATTTTCCGCCCGTACTGCAATATTCAAAAGGCCATTGGGGAAATTTCTTCACAGCTGGGGCTTAAAAAGGAGCAGGTGAGGCAGAACGCAAAGGTGCTGATGCTTTTGTTTCAGAGCCGGGATACGTATCTGATGCGGTTTTACTTTGTGGCCGGGGTGCTGGCAGTGCTGGTTGTGGCCGCCGGGGTGTTTATGATTGCGGCCAGCATGAACAGTAATATTGCCCGGAGAACAGAATTTTTCGGAATGATGCGCTGTCTGGGCGCAGTTCGAAAGCAGATCATCCGGTTTGTCCGCCGGGAAGCCCTGAGCTGGTGTAAGACGGCGGTTCCAACCGGGCTTCTTGCGGGAACGGTGGTGGTGTGGCTGTTGTGCAAAATGCTTCGGTTTTTGAGTCCTGGGCTTTTTGAGGGGCTGCCTGTGTTTGGAATCAGCTATATGGGGCTGGCCGCCGGGACTGTTGTGGGAGTTATCACCGTCCTTCTGGCCGCCAGGTCTCCGGCGAAGCGGGCAGCAGGAGTGTCCCCGCTGGCGGCAGTTTCGGGGAATGCAAGAACGGTCCATGCGGCAAAGAGGGCGGCGGATACCCGCTTTTTTAAAGTAGATGCGGCTTTGGGAATCCACCATGCTATGGGAAGCAGAAGGAATTTCTTTCTGGTCACAGGCTCTTTTGCTTTCAGCATTGTTTTGTTTCTTTCCTTCAGCACAGCAGTTGATTTTATGCACCATGCAATTACACCCCTGCGCCCGTCAGCACCGGATATTTATGCATACAGTGAAGATACTTCTAATAGGATTCCCTCCAGGCTTGTGGAGGAGCTGAAGACTTATCCAGGGGTAAAACGGGTATTTGGAAGAAGTTATGGGGAGCTTTCTGCCTTTGCCGGAGAAAAGGAAATCACACTTACAGTGCTTTCCTATGATGAGCAGCAGTTCTCATGGGCAGAAAAGTCTCTGATTGAGGGAAGTCTGTCAGAGGTTATTTCAGGGAAAGGGCTGCTCTTAGTCTACAGGAGCGGCAGCCTATTGAAAATGGGCAGCAGTGTCACGGTTTTTCCGCAAACGGGCAGGCAGCAGGTATCTGTAAGAGGGGTGCTGTCAGATGTGCCTTATAACTATGGGACGGGTAAAGATACTGGTATTAGGGAAGACATGGTAATCTGTTCGGAAGAAATGTTTGAGAAGCTGACAGGAGAGCAGGATTATGCAGTGCTTGATATGCAGCTTCAGTCTGATGCCGGGGATGCCCAGGTGCAGCAGCTGCGCAGAGCGGTGGAACAGGCCTGCGGCGGGGAGATTTCTTTCTCTGACAAGAGAATTGGAAACCGGGAGGCAAAAGGGGCAGGCTATTCTATGGCTGTGTTTCTCTATGGATTTTTGGCGGTGATTGCCATGATTGGGTTTTTCAATATTATGAATTGTATTGCCATGAGTGTGTCAGCGAGGATGCGGGAATATGGAGCCATGCGTGCAGTGGGAATGGAGGTCCGCCAGCTGGCCCGCATGATATGGGGGGAAACTCTCACCTATACGGTCTGCGGCACGGTCTTGGGCTGTGCCGTGGGACTGCCGCTGAACAGGGCCTTTTTCCAGTCCCTGGTAACATCCAGGTGGGGGGATGCCTGGACACTGCCTGGGTGGGAGCTTCTGGTAATTGCAGCTGTGATGTCTGTCTCCGTGTGTCTGGCGGCGGCAGGACCGGTGAGGCGCATCAGGCAGATGACGGTTATGGAGACCATTGGAAGGTAACAACTGCTGTATGAAAGGGTTTCATGTTAATAAAACGGGCAGAACTGTACAGTTGTGGTGGTGGTATCTGGGTCATGATTATATTATAATCAAGGCGTATCATATTTAGAGCGTGTATGGAAAATCATTCACGCTGCCCGCAACGCCCCAAGGAGGTTATGCCATGAGTTTAGGAAATCATTTATTTCATGCAAGAAAGAAAACAGGAATGTCCCAGGAGTATGTAGCTGAAAAGCTGGGGATAAGCAGGCAGACAGTTTCAAAGTGGGAAACAGATGAGAC
>CANSYV010000252.1 GCA_947651335.1 uncultured Lachnospiraceae bacterium | reverse complement strand
AGATAGACACCTGAATAGGGGTATGCTATACTGGAAAAACTCCTTGAACTCCCCGTACAGCTGGGCCGCCAGGGTTTTATTGTGGGCAAGTACTAACATGGGCTTGAAAATACCTCCTAATCTCATAATCAAAATATCATTAACCCTGTACAGCCTATAAAACTATAAAAAAATAAACAACAGAAATCTGTTTTCCAGTATAGCATACCCCTATTCAGGTGTCTATCTGGGTCAGCTGGAAAAATTTTTTCAAAATACATCAAAAAGCGGCGGCATCCAAATAAAACAATGGACACCGCCGCTTTATATTTTTTATGTGTCAACATTCATCCTGCTAATTGCCCTCACAGATATGGTTACGGAATACATTTCCCTCCTCATACCAGTTTCCACAATCCGGGCACTGCACCATCTCTCCGGCTGCTGCTCCTGCATCCTCCGGATAGTCTCTGCCTTCACAGATATGGTTACGGAATACATTTCCCTCCTCATACCAGTTTCCACAGTCCGGGCACTGCACCATCTCTCCGGCTGCTGTTCCTGCATCCTGCGGATATTCATAAGTCTGTTCATCAGCCTGGAGGCTGTCTCTTTCCTCCAGCACATGACGGTCATAAGGGTTCCACAGGTCACCGTCCGGCGCTGTACTATACCATTCGCCGCAATAGGGACACAGCTGCATACTCCCTTCTTCTGCACTTCCCACGGCTTCCTGTCCGGAATCCATACCTTCCTGCCCAGTTCCTGCCAGGTTTTCTGCTGTGGATTCTCCGCCTTCACCGCCGGATGCTGTGGAAGACTTTTTTTCTCCCGTAGTCTTCGCATTCTGACTCTGTGCCGGAGCATTGCCCGACGTGGTATTCTTGGAAACGGCATTTTTAGATACATTCTTCTCAGATGTGGCATTAGGACTGATTGAGACCACAGCCTTTTTAGCGGGAGGTTCTTTCTTCTCTGCACTGCTGCAGCCTGAAAAAATCAGAACCATTGCCATACAGCCTCCCAATAAAACTCTCGTTTTCATAAAAATTCCTTCTTACTCTCTACTTAATGGTAACAGTAACTGTCTTCTTCGCGCTTTTGTAGTTGGCAGAGGCTTTTGCCGTTACGCGCACTTTATAAGTGCCCTTTTTCGCTCCTTTTTTCATAGTAACAACGCCTTTTTTGCTGACGCTGATGTATTTGGAAGATCCCTTTGTCACCTCATAAACCACGGAAGTTTTATTCTTAGATGGCTTGATGGTAAATGCAGCTTTTTTCTTTTTCAGATTTTTTACTTTGTAGTTTTTCTTTGACACATTCAATTTCAATGTCTGGGAGGCTTTCTTTATGGTATAGTTTACACTTATAGAGCCTGTATAGTCTGAATCACTCTTTGCTGCTATGGTTACCGTGGCAGTACCCGCTTTTTTATTGTTTTTATAGCTTACTGTATAGTCCTGTCCTTTTACTAAAGTGTTCCCCCCTGCTGTCACTGTGACACCCGGGGTCTTTGCCTTGCCGTTATAGGTATAAGTTTTGCTGCTCAATGCCACGGATGCGGCGGAAAGATCAGTCTTGGGCGGGAAGGTATATGGGTCGGAATATGCCTTGATGGCAAAATTATCCACAGTCAATACATCACCTGTAGCAACAATGTAACCTTCTGCAAAATCTTTCCAGTCAATCCACTCATCTTCTCCTGCCTCACCCCGATGGCCTAAGAAGCTTTCTCCCCGATTGATCACGCCCACAGAATATCCTGACTGAGCCTGTTCTTCTGCAGGCAGGTTTTCCCAATATGTCCTGGACAGTCCGGCGGCCGCTCCGTACAGATATCTGCCGTCCGCCGCCTTCTGCGTCACAACCACCGCGTAAGGTTCACCCTTGCGAAAATGCAGCTCTTTCTCCAGATTTTCCCGGTGATATCCGGCATACTCATAGACCGCGTCTATGATGCATTCAAGCTCACCGTCTGCGGGGGATATATACCCATCTTTCAGCCTGTAGATCTCGTAAGTAATCCTGGCTCCCGCCTTGGATGTGGTGGCAGCCACAGAGCGCAGAGTCATGTCGCCTTCTGCCTTAAATACATTCGCTTCGCTTACATGCCGGTCTGTCTCATGGATATCTATGGAATGGGCCGTCATGTAATCATACTGATCTGCATATACGTAATCGTGCCCTGTGTCCTCCGTAAAGAAATCAAAAGTCTCTGCATAGCCGAGAGAACGGTCATAATAGGAGATGTAGAAATACCCGTCCAGGCCCCAGTCATTTTTATTCGGGAATGCATTGGACTGCGCTCCCCAGCTGTTCTTCACAATCCACGCCCCAGGAGCTTCCGGCTGACGGCCCTCCAGGAAATTGGACACAGCATACTCATCGTCCCAGCCAACGATTGTCACTGCATGATTTGAAGGCGCAGATGCATCATAGGTGTAATGAGCCCAGGTCTGTGGGTTAATATAGGATGCGGTGAGTTCTTCTCCCGGCTGGGACTGGTCTGCGGTGAAGCAGATGGATACCCCGCGGCCTGCCATAAGCTCGCTCTTGATGGCGTTGGTCCCAGCCTCATTATAGCGGTAAACAGGCTCTCCGCCTTCACCGCCCTCACGCTGTGCCGGGGAGGGCAAAAGAGAACTTTCTTCCAATTCAAAGCCTATGCCAAACCTTCCAGTCTCATCCAGAGTCCAGTCCGCATCCGGGCTGTAACAATAGGGCTCTCCCTGCGGGTCATATATAATATGATTCTGCGCGTCTTTGGGCTGATACGGAAATTCAGATTCAGGAGCGGGACCCATGCCGCACGCGAACGCTGTGGTGCCATAATATGGGAAGCCACCGGAATTATATCCATTATCGGTCCCCGTTCCCGGGTATGTACCCTCACCGCCCTGGCCGGTATCGCTGTCTAATGGCAGGGCATGAGAGCTGAACCATGCCAGGTGCTTTTCGGATAAATCCAGTACCTGTGGGTCCGCCTCAATCCCCTGGGACGCCAATTTTGACAAAAGACTGCTCTCTGCAGCCGCGATAATGGAAAATCCCCAGCAAGTGCCAAAAGGATTCTGGAACTTTACAGGCGTCACTTTGTTCTGCTCCCGCAGGTCAAACCGCACAGGCATCTCCCCTGCCCGGCTGCGGGCTTGAGTCTGATCCGGCTCAAAATAAGAAGTGTCCTGCAAAAGCGAATGGTCTCCGGTCTCCATGAACAACCGTGTCCGTTCACTCCCTTCCTGGACAGCTTCATCCAAAATGCTGCCCAGGATAGGATTATCTGGTTCTTCTGCCCACACCGGAACCGCTGTCAGCACTGCCGCTGAAAATAAAACAGCAGACAAAACAGCCGGTATACTCCGCCGCATCACGGGTTTCCTCAAATTTTTCATTGTTTTCCTCCTTAATCATTGAGATTCCTCACATATCGTGCAGCGATTTTAATTATACAATACTTTTTTACAGAAAATATATCCGTTCATACCCAAAGACACACCTTTTGTACCCCGCATCTTTCCCGCTGTCTGTTTTTTTGATATAATGATGGGAGAAACTTTGGAACACCGGACTCTCCTTCACGGCTAAGAAAACTCTATTATTCAGACAGGGGACAAAGAGATTATGAACAGGAAAAGAATCGCTGTATGTGATGATAACCAAAACGACTTGCTGATATTTTCCAATTACATCCTCCAATACTGCCAGAGGCAGGAAATAGACATAGACTTAAAATGTTTTCCCAGCACTTGCGCCAAAGGCTCTACCAGATTTTTGTCATAGACGCCTAAAA
>CANSYV010000251.1 GCA_947651335.1 uncultured Lachnospiraceae bacterium | reverse complement strand
ATCATAGATATTTGTTTCTGTGGATGTGCCGTCCATGATCTCCTGTGCCGCGTCTTCTATCACACCCACATAACCATCAAATACCCCGGTGATGGGCTCTACGGACACTTCTACGGTGTAACCGTCCCCCTCCTTTTGGGCTTCTCCTACTGTGTACTTTGTCCTTTTTACCAGTTTCTTGTACATTTCCTGCATATCCGCTATTACATCTTCTGAAAGCCCGTATGCGGCACACTCATTTCTGACAGCCTCGTCCCAGTACTGGGAATGGAAATCCGGTGAAATTTCATCCACATCATTGAAAAAGGCCCTGAGCATATCTGTGCTGCCCTGGGTATACATATCCAATAAGGCTTTTACATAACCTGCCGGGCCAAAGCCGGCTTCTTCCCTCCAGGCTTCCCACAGGTCAAAGCCTCCAACCCCGGATATATCCACCATAAGCGCGCCCACTTCTTCTGTACCCGTAAAGGATATCTCCTCCCCGTCTACAATCATCTCCACAGTGACTGTCTGAGGGGCTCCATAAGATATGTTCTCCATATTTTCCCTGACTGCGCTGATATATGTCCGGGACACTTCATCATCCGCCTCTTCAGGCGGAATCGTCCCATCCAGGATTTTCTCTTTATTCTCCTTCGCATAGGCGGCCATCCGCTCTCTTGTCGGCGCCTCCAGGTCGTCGAATACCCCGGTGATGGGTTCCACTTCCACCTGCATTTCATAGCCGTCTTCTGTCTTCTCAGCTTCCTCTACCGTATATCTGGACTCTTTCAAAATATCCAGCATCAGTTCTTTCCACTCCTGCTGTATGGCCTCTGAGACATCCGCCCCCTCAAATTCGGCTTTCATGGATGAATCCCACTGCTCCATGGTTTCTTCTTTCAGCTCCTGGATGTCTTTTGTATCCTTGACGTATTTCTTTACCGGCTCCTCATCGCCTTTTATGCTCAAATCCAATACTGCCTGTATATAGCCAGACGGATCAAATCTTTTCCTGCATCCCGCCAGCAGAACCAGCATCAAAAAACATAGCCCCCACAAACTTATGATCTTTTTCATACATTTTCCTCTCAACTGTTGAACAGATGTTTCCTTTTCTTGAAATAAATATAATTTCCTATCAATAAGGCCGCATTGGCAACTGTATTATAACCCAGCCCTATGGCCGCCGCATCATCAAGGTACCCCACGATTCCGCATACAGCCACTGTGTATATGATCTGACAGATCATATTTATGATAATGAGCGAGAGATAGGCAGACACAGCATTTTTCCTGAATCTGCGCAGCCTTCCCCGGGCATAGATGCATAATGCCGCAAGCGCCAGCATTACCACTCCCATAAATATATCCAGTACCTGGAGAGACTCATAGAACATATACACCAATTCCGCATTCTCTCCGTAGTTCAATCCCCAAAAATAGTATCCTGCATTGGCCACATTCACAATAGCTGCCAGAAACAGCTGGAAATTTATGACAAATTTATACCATCTCATGCTCAGCGCCTTTTGCACCTGTGCACCGTTATCTCCGGCCCAGCCGGATGTATCTGTCCCCTGGGCCTGCGTCCCGTACGGTGCGCCGCTGTTTTCCGCCTGGAAGGAGCCCTCCCATGATGATGCGCTCTGCCCCATGCTGTTATCTTCTGTCTGGCCGGGGCCTGCTGCTTCCCACGGCGGGTTCCCATACCCTGGGCTGCCGCTTTCCGCCTGACGGGAATCGTCTGCTCTCCATGGAGACGCCGTTCTCCCCATGTTTACCACATGGCCGCAGCGGGAGCAGACGTTCATATTTCCCATATTATTTCCGCACTTTTCACAATACATTTTCATCTCCTGCACTTCTTGTTTTTTCGTCAACTGCGAATTTTATTATCCAAACTATTGATCTGATCTGCCACTCTCCTTTCTTCTGCTCTGATCATATTAATTGTCTGGTCGACTTTCTGGATTTCCTGATTTATAGCATATATCTTCTGCTCCGCTTTCTGCATCTGCTTTTGCACTTGATGGAGCTTTCCTGATCTGACCGGAACCTGCGCCGCACTCCCCACGATCCCAATGAATATCGCAAACGGAATTGCCAGAAACAGAATCAACGGAGCTGCCCCTATGAGTTCATATGCAATCCCCTGTTCCATATCGACAGACGTCCTTATAAACCAACTCACCACTCCACATGCCATCACTGCAAGCATCAGTTTTCCACACAGCGGAAGCATACCGGAAAGTGAGAGCTTTTCCATCTTACCAAGCTGCGCTTCTATCTCCTTTTTTTCTTTGTCCAGACTCCTCCATTTCTCCTGCTCAGTATTCCTCATCTGCATATAATGGGCTTTCTGGCTGTTAGGCGAATCCATTTTTCTATGTATGCCGTTTCTCTGCTCATTCAGTTCGGACCTTTTCTGCTTCAATGGCGCGTCTTCATGAAACAGCTTTAATTTATACTGGTCCCACATGTTTTTTATATGGGCCAGTTCTTCCCCTGACGCCACATTAAATGCCCGCTCTGCATTCTCCTGTATATAAATGAACTGTTTTCTATCAAAATCTGTTCTGGTAAGTTCTTCTGTATATACCCTCACCTTTCCCCACCAGCACCGATAATTATACGGCGCATCACTACATACTTCTTCAAAAATCCGAAGGGCCTCCCGCTTATCATGATG
This sequence comes from uncultured Lachnospiraceae bacterium, assembly GCA_947651335.1. Lineage (GTDB taxonomy): Bacteria > Bacillota > Clostridia > Lachnospirales > Lachnospiraceae > MGBC164599. The sequence continues at coordinate 1,104 of CANSYV010000251.1, read as the reverse complement.
TTTGGTAAGGAAAGTCTCCGCACTTTTTAACCGATTCTCCACAGATTTCTCATCATGAACATGAACATGTTCGCCATGAATGTAATTGTTTGTGATATAGTGATTAATCGCATCCTGAACCACAAAGGACGTTTTACAATAAGGACACTGTGCTTTTTTACTATCGCTGTCCAATTGCAGATTTTGACCGCACTGGGTACATTTCGCCGCTACAATAGGCATTGCTGCTACTCCTTTCCTGTTGTTATAATTCTTCTAATATCTGGCCTCTTTTTTGCTGATATTCTTCATCTGTCAACAGTCCCATTTCATGTGCTTCTTCAATCTGCTTCAGCTTTTCCGCCAATGTGCCGCCGCTTTTAGCCTGTGCGTCTTTTTGTACATATCTTCCTGAACTTCTTACCTGTCGTTCCGATTCTTCCAGACTGCTCCCCGTTCTTCTGGATAATGGCTGTTCATAAAAATGGCGCATCATGTCAGAAAACACAGGCGCAGCGGCCATCCCCATTCCAATCCCCGCAGGTGCGGCGGCCATTCCCCCGGTGCCTGGATTATTTGACAGATTAGTAAGTATTTCTGCCTCCTTTTGAAGAACCCAATGATCTCCCAGAATCTCAAATGCTTTTTCGTCCCCAATGGCATTAAATTCTTTTAAACGCATTGCTCTCACGCCATCAATCGTGGTCTCATCCAGACGGTCATATTTACTTGTGTCAACGACTAAAGCGGAAATCGTAAATTTCTCACAAGCCACTCCATAGGGCTGCAGAGACTGCCCAATCATCGGCTGTATCTCATTGGAAAGATTCACTAACTCTGCATCCAGCCCCAGCAATTCCCTGTCCAGAGCATTTAACTTCTGAGAAATACTCGATTTGATTACACTCAAAAACTCATGCTCATAATACGCCATCACATCCTCCGGCGACTGGCTGATGACATTATTGCCCACACAGGCCCTCAGAAATGTTTCTGGATCTGTAATGCGTATTTTATAAGAACCGCTGGCCCCCACATCTGTTCGTATACCATGTACCTTGTCCCTGACCTGTTCCCGGTAATACTGTACCGCACTCTCTAAGCCTTTCACAAAAAGAGCTGTGG
>CANSYV010000250.1 GCA_947651335.1 uncultured Lachnospiraceae bacterium | reverse complement strand
GCTGGCCGGTTATGCTGAATATCTGGTTTGCTGACGATGAATTTGACGGGACGGCGCGTATGCTGGTGGATAAAGCGGCGGACCACTATCTCACCGTGGAGGACGCGGTGACAGTGGGTGAGGTGATTATCAGCCGGCTGAGAGAAACGAATGTACAGATGGGAGGAACATTATGATTTTGACAGTGACAATGAATGCGGCCATTGACAAACGGTATGTGGTAGACGGTTTTCAGGAGGGGGAAGTGAACCGGGTGGTTTCCTGTACCTACACCCCGGGCGGAAAAGGGCTGAACGTGTCCAAACCGGCCGCCATTGCAGGGGCAGAAGTTGTGGCAACGGGACTGGCAGGCGGTTATGCAGGCGGTTATATTGTCAACGCATTGAAGGAATTTGGAATCAAAAGTGATTTCTATCTTCTTGACAGGGAGAGCCGTTCCTGCATTAATATCTGGGATACACAGAAACAGAAGCAGACAGAGTTTCTGGAGCCAGGGTTCGTGGTTACCAAAGCAGAGTTTCAGGCTTTTATGGAAAAGTATGAACAGCTTGTTCAAAAAGCAGGCGTGGTGTCTATTTCCGGCAGTGTTCCCAAAGGATTAGATGGCACTGCTTACCAGGAAATCGTGGCTGCGGCAAAAAAGGCGGGAAAGAAAGTAATCCTGGACACCAGCGGGAAGCTGCTGAATATGGGCATAGAGGCCAAGCCAACTATGGTCAAGCCCAATATTGACGAGATAAGGATGCTGACGGGAAGCCGGTGCGATTCTCAGGAAGAGCTGATTGCCGCGGCGGGGGAGATCCACCAGGCAGGCATAGAAGTTGTGGTGATTTCTCTGGGGGGAGACGGCTCTCTGCTGGTCTGCGGCGAAGGAGTGTACCGGGCTGTTGTGCCTAAGATTGACGCGGTGAATACAGTGGGCTGCGGGGACTCCATGATTGCGGGATTTGCCATTGGCTTTGAGAGGGGGCTTTCTATTACAGAGACTCATAAACTGGCCAGCGCTATTTCTGCGGCTGCGGCAATGCGGGAGGAAACCGGGTTCTTTGTAATGGAGGATATGGAGAAAATCGCTTCTCGGATTTCCATTCAGAAAATCGCATAGATACAGGAGGGAAGGATATGAAGAAGTCTTCAATCAGAAAATTATTGTTTTTGCTTGCGGCGTTGTTTCTGCTGACGGGAGTGGAATATGCCTCCGCAGTGCCGGCGGAAGCGGCAGGTTATAAGACATTATATAAGAAGTTTTTGAGAAAAAAGTATAAAGAAAAAGGAATGGATGGGTATACGAAAAAGTTTTTTATCATCAATATAGATAAAAAAGGTGTGCCGGAGCTGGTGTATACTGATGGGACTTATGGGCCCTCAGCCCATGGGGTATTTGAAGTGTACACAATTAAAAAGAAAAAAGTGAAAAAAGCGGGAGAGTTTACAAACCGGTCAGGGGCGTCTTCTTTTCAGTACAATGGGAAAAACAAAGCGGTATGGGGAGAAATGATAGGAAATACATACACGTATTTTGACAGATATCAATTTAAGAATGGAAAGTGGAAAGCAGTCTTTTCATGCAGAACCAGTCTGGGAAATAATAATATGCTGCAGTATTATGTGAAAAACAGGCGGGTAGGGAAGGAAGTATATGACAATTACTTTAACAAGCATTATAAGTCAGTCAAATGGAAAAAATATAAGATGAAGAACCTGACGCTTAGAAGAATTCAAGCAATTTAATGAAGAATCTGATTTTTATAATACAAAAAAGGTGGTCATATGGAGGTGATGGAAACGACTGAGAAGGAAATGATGCAAAAGAATATCGAAGAGTTTTCACGGCTGCAGAGCTATATGGAGGTGTGTGAGGAAAACTCCGAAGCATATAAGCGTATGAGACAGCGGTATATTGAATTAAAGGTTATACTGACTGCTTCGGGAATAAACCTCACAGAATTAGACCGAATCAAAGCATAAGGAATAGGAAGAGATATAAAAGAGGGGGTTGCTTTTAAAGCAGTCCCCCTTTTACACAATATCCTTTCGGCAGTACCAATAAAATGCCCCAGCGATTCCCACAGCAGTCAAGACCAGCCCCACACTGAGATATTTTACGTCAATGCTGCCCTTTGCAATGATATCTGCGCCTTCGGTATACCCAAAAGGTGTGATATATTTTAAAAATTCCGCATGCTCCGTCAGATTGGCAATAATATTCAAAAAGTAGAACAGCGCAGCCATACCAAGCCCGATACCCAGTCCTCCCCGGCTGATGAATGCGGAGATACCGAAGCAGATGGAGGCTGTCTCAATCTGCAGGATAAAATAGGCCAGAAACAGCCATGCCAGGGTCTTCGCCTCCGGTGATTCTTTAATCATAAGAATGGATACAGCGGTAATGCAGATGACCAGAACATTGAGAATGGCAATCTGCGTAAGGACTGCGCAGAATTTGTGCAGTACAACTTTTTCCCGGGTGACAGGGTGTGTCAGCAGAAATTCTGCGGTCTGTTCTTTTTCCTCTTTGGCCAGTGCCGAGATACCCAGCAAAGCGGCAAAGAACGCGCCTCCCAGTCCTAATACATTTCCGCATTCAACGCCGAAAAAGCCGATAAATTCACCGAAATTAAGCTGGTCCATGCCAAAAGCCGCGGAGAAGCCCCCCATATCGGCAAATACTCCGCTGATATCTCCCATCTGGTCTTTCATCTCGGGATAGATAAAAATGCAGATGCCCAGCATAAATGCAATCACCCCAGACCATATCAGGAGGGTATTTCTTCCCTGTCTCAGTTCGTGTTTCAAAAGTATCATGTGAAATTTTCCCCTTCTTCGGAATAATAGTGCATAAAAACTTCTTCCAGGTCCGGCTCAGAGATATCCACATCCGTGAGAGGCAGATGAGCCAGGGCTTTCAGAAGAACATCCGGTGTGCCGTTATATAAAAAACTGATGGCATCGCCATTTTTTCTGATATCTTTCATGTGCTCCAGTGCCGGGGGCGCGTCAGCGCCGCGGATGGTGACTTTTTTTGTGCCGGTATGTCCCAGGTTTTCCAGACTGTCTGAGATTAACAGCTTTCCCTGGCGGATCACGGCGGCGTGTCTGCAGTACCGCTCTATCTCCGAGAGAACATGGGAGGAGAGGAATATGGTGGTGCCCTCGGCGTTTCTTTCTTCTAAAATGGCATAAAATTCACGCTGTATCAAAGGGTCCAGCCCGCTGGTGGGCTCGTCCAGCACGCACAGTGCAGGTTTATGCTGGAGGGCGCAGACTATAGAGACTTTTTTTCGGTTGCCCAGTGAGAGTTCACCGATTTTTTTCTCCGTGTCCAGTGCAAGCCGCTTGCAGAGCCGTTTTGCCTCCCTGCGGCAGTTCTTATGTCTCAGGCTGGCGGAGAGCCGGATGATTTCTCCTACGCGCATATTGCGGTAAAAGGAGGCCTCAGATGGCATATAGCCGATGGAGGAAAGGATTTCCTGTTTCTGCTTCACAATATCCAGGCCGAAGATTTCGGCAGTTCCGCTGGAAGGGGCAATCAGGCCCATAAGTGTGCGGATGGTAGTGCTTTTCCCTGCCCCGTTGGGGCCGATAAAGCCGAAGAAATCTCCTTCATCCACAGAAAGATTCAGGTCAATGATTCCCCGGGACTGCCCGTAATATTTTGTAAGGGAAACGGTTTTAATGGCTTGCATGATGGTTACGGCTCCTTTCGCTTTTTTTCTATTCTACTCTAAACATGGTTGCTTTAACGAAACGTTTAGAGTAGAATAGAAAAAAAGCGAAAGG
>CANSYV010000249.1 GCA_947651335.1 uncultured Lachnospiraceae bacterium | reverse complement strand
CCTGACAAAAATATCAGGCACATTATTCACCGATATTTACGCAACGCTGTACTAGGAAATTGCGAGAGGAAAATAACATGCCGGGTCATTTACAAGATACATTATATGAAGATGTGAGAGAGCAGATCTGCAGAAAAATTTACGAAGGTGTTTTCCAGGAGGGAGAGAAGCTTCCGGCTGAGCGGACATTGGCCCAGATGCTGGATGTGAGCCGGATCACCCTCAGAAAATCTCTGGAGCTTCTGGCGAATCAGGGATTGATTGTCAAGGAGGCCGGGAGCGGGAACCGGGTGAGTCTTCCCAACAGGGGGACTCCCAGCATTACCGATATGATTGTTCTGATTGCACCAGCAGAAAATCCGTTTTTCTCGGAGTTTATCCGGGTTTTTCAGGAATATGGCCAGAATCACGATACCATGGTGCTCTATGCGGAAAAGCCCCGAAGGGAACCACTGGCAGACAGTATTTACCGGTTTTATCAGAAGCATCTGTATAATATTGTGATCTGGCCGGAGGACAAGGAGGTGGATAAAGAGAAATTAAGAAGGCTTCGGGCGCTTGGAATGAATATGGTTTTCTTTGATACAGACTGCGGGATTCCCTATGGGGACTCTGTGGCACTGGATAATAAAAAGGCGATTGAACAGCTGAACAGCAGAATCGCCAAAAAGGGAATCACACGGGCAGGATATATCGGCTGGGAGAACGGCCCCAAGTACAGCGGCAGGCTGAGGGAACAGGCAGTCTGTGAGGAAAAGGGGGCGGATATCCTGATGCGCCTGCCATGGGAAAGGCGCAAAGAAGCAAGGAATCTGGCATATGATTATCTGAAAAACATTTCAGAGGAACTGCCGCCTGCAATGATTTGTGCTGACTGGGAGTGCGGGGATGCGGTGTCAAATGCGCTGAGCCTGCTGGGAAGGGAGGATATCCTTCTGGCGGGAATTGATGATTTTCCCGGGGCAAAGGAGAAACACGCCATTGTCTGCATGCAGGATATGGAGAACACGGTAAAGGAAATTTTCCGCTGTATTCAGGCCCAGAACAGACAGCCGTCACAGTGGCAGGCAGAAATTTATCGTATTCAGGGGAACATTGTAGAATATTAGAATCAAACATTGGAGGAAATCAGGGATGAAATTAACATGGGAAGGTTTGAAAAATCGGCAGGACTGGGAGCAGGCAGGCATTACGCTTCCCTCCTATGACGCAGAAGCTGTTGCTAAGAAGACAAAAGAGTCTCCAGTCTGGGTTCATATGGGAATCGGGAATATTTTCCGGATTTTCATCGGCGGGATTGCGGACCAGCTGCTGGAAAAGGGACTGATGGACCGGGGAATCACCTGCGTGGAGGTATTTGACTACGATATGGTGGATAAAATATATGATCCCTATGACAATCTGGTTCTCAGCGTGACTCTTCACGGAGATGGTTCTACAGACAAAAAAGTGCTGGGTTCCCTGTCGGAGGCAGTAAAAGCCCTGCCTTCAGACAGTGCCCAGTGGGAGCGCACCAAGGAGATTTTCCGTGACCCAGGGCTTCAGATGGTATCTCTGACCATTACGGAAAAGGGATACGCGCTGAAGAAGTCAGACGGAACATACTTTGACTTCGTAAAAGCGGACATTGAAAACGGACCGGAGAAGGCAGCAAGTGCTATGGCTGTGGTGGCTGCCATGCTGTTGGAGCGCTATCGCAGCGGGAAGGCGCCTCTGGCCCTGGTATCCATGGATAACTGTTCGAAAAATGGGCAGAATTTCAGAAATGCCGTTTTGGAAATGGCAGAGGAATGGAAAAAGCGGGGATTTGTCCAGGAGGATTTCCTTGCATATATTAAAGATGAGAGCCAGGTGTCCTTCCCGTGGACAATGATTGATAAGATCACCCCCCGTCCCAGTGAAAAGATTGCAGACGAACTGGAGAAAGCCGGTGTGGAGAATATGCAGCCGGTAATCACCTCAAAGAGCACTTATATCGCCCCGTTTGTCAACGCGGAAGGACCTCAGTATCTGGTGATAGAAGACTCTTTCCCCAACGGCCGTCCGGCTATGGAGAAGACAGAAGGTGCAGGAGTGTATCTCACAGACAGGGATACAGTGAACAAATCAGAGCGCATGAAAGTGACGGTCTGCTTAAATCCCATTCACACGGCACTGGGACCCTATGGCTGTGTACTGGGGTATGAACTGTTTTCCGATGAGATGAAAGATCCCCAGATGCTGGAGCTGGCCCATCGGGTAGGCTATGTGGAGGGAATGGAAGTGGTTCCTGACCCGGGTATTCTGTCACCGAAGAAGTTTCTGGATGAATTGATTGAGGAGCGGTTCCCCAACCCTTATCTGGGCGACACCACCCAGAGGCTGTGTGTGGATGTGTCCCAGGGAATTGGAATCCGCTTCGGCGAAACTATCAAATCTTATATGGAAAAGTACGGAGATGCGAAAAAACTGGCCGCCATTCCTGTTGCCATCGCCGGATGGCTTCGGTATCTGCTGGCTGTGGATGACGAAGGAAACCGCTATGAGCTGGCTCCGGACCCTATGGTGCCTGAGATGCAGGAGAAGATGGCCGGCATTGTAGTGGGTGAGCCTTCCAGTCTGAAAGAACAGCTGAAGGGCATACTCTCCAATGAGAATATCTTTGCCGTTGATTTGTATCAGGCAGGGATTGGGGAGAAGATTGAGGAGATCTTCCGCGAAGAGATTGAAGGACCTGGAGCGGTGAGGAAGACTTTGAAGAAATATCTGGCGTAATTTGGAGGTAGATTATGAAAGTTATTTTGGTTAATGGAAGTTCACGTAAGGAAGGCTGCACCAACGCCGCGTTGGCTGAGGTGGAGCGTTCGCTGAAAGAAGAAGGGATTGAGACAGAGCAGTTCTTTATCGGGAATCAGCCCCTGGCTGACTGTATTGCCTGCGGCAAGTGCAGTAAGGACGGGCGCTGTACCTTTGAGGATGTGGTCAATGAATTCGTGGAGAAGGCCAAGTCCGCGGACGGTTTTGTATTTGGCTCGCCGGTTTATTATGCCCATCCCAGCGGACGTCTTTTGAGCTTTATGGACCGGGCCTTTTACAGCGGGGGCAGTGTTTTCGCGTTTAAGCCAGCGGCAGCAGTATTGAGCGCCCGCCGGGCTGGAACCACCGCTTCTTTTGACGTGATTAATAAATATTTCACCATTGCTTCCATGCCGGTGGTGTCTTCTACCTACTGGAACCATGTGTACGGCAAGGAGCCGGAGCAGGTGCAGGAGGATAAGGAAGGACTGATGACCATGTATAATATTGGGAAAAATATGGCATGGATGCTGAAGTGTATTGAGCTTGGGAAGAAAAATGGATTGGAACATCCGGTGAATGAGAAGATCTTGACGAATTTTACCAGGTAAATAACTTGTCTATTTCTTCGGTTGTGCATACCAAAAGACCCGCCGCAGCCCGTTGCGCCTGTTTTTTGGTATACACCCTCGAAGAAATATTCTGCGCAATATGCATCAGTTATTTTTCTACAGCTTAAAGATTAGGAACCAATCAATACTTTTTTACCGCAAAAAGTAAACCCATATTTTCGTATCTGTTTTAAGGGAATCCCCTTAGCAGTCAGAGCGGCTGCGTAATTTTTCTCATCAATCTGTTTCAAAGCGGCTGCCACCGTTTCGGACAAGTCTTTTTCCGAGGAATTCTGTACTTTAAATTCCAGCAATATGGCATCCTGATTGGGGTGTCTCGGCTCCATCATCACATCATACCGGCCAAACCCGCTTTCTCTGTTGGAGGTGATCACATACC
>CANSYV010000248.1 GCA_947651335.1 uncultured Lachnospiraceae bacterium | reverse complement strand
ATTGAATATGAAACAATTGGAGCTGTGGAACAAAGAAACTTAATTGAAATGTCTGGGTCTGCAGCTTTTGTTTCAGGAAAGTGAAGAAAGCCCTGGAGTACAAGGACTGGGGATTTTGCCAGGGAAGATTCTTCGTTTTCCCCGGGAGAACGGCCTGAAAATCCCCCATATGGGCTGGAATTCCCTTCACCTGCAGCATGAGGGAAGGTTGTTTCAGGGGATTCCTCAGGACACTTATGTATATTTCGTACACTCCTATTATCTGCAGGCTCAGGAGGAAGAGATGGTGAAAGCGGCTGCTGACTATGGCGTGCCCGTTCACGCTTCTGTGGAAAAGGGGAATGTATTCGCCTGTCAGTTTCATCCGGAGAAAAGCGGTGAGCCGGGATTGAAAATTCTGGAAAACTTTGCCAGGCTTGGTGAGAATAAAGGGGGGATTGGCTGATGCTGACAAAAAGGATCATCCCCTGTCTGGATGTGAATGGGGGCAGAGTAGTAAAAGGAATTAATTTTGTGGACTTAAAAGACGCCGGAGATCCCGTGGAAGTGGGTCGGGCATACGGCCAGGCCGGGGCAGATGAACTGGTGTTTCTGGACATTACGGCATCCTCAGACCAGAGAGAAACCGTGGTGGATATGGTGCGCAAGGTGGCAGAGCAGGTATTTATCCCCTTCACTGTAGGAGGCGGCATCCGCACCGTGGAAGATTTCAGGCTGTTGCTGAGGGAGGGAGCAGATAAGATTTCCATCAATTCAGCAGCCATCACCAATCCCTCCCTGATTCACCATGCAGCCATGAAATTCGGAAGCCAGTGTGTGGTAGTGGCCATCGACGCCAAGGCAAGAGGGGATGGCAGCGGCTGGAACATTTATAAAAACGGCGGGCGGGTGGACACAGGTCTGGACGCGGTGGAATGGGCGGTGAAAGCCGCCTCTTTGGGGGCCGGGGAGATTCTCCTCACCAGTATGGACTGTGACGGAACCAAGGCAGGGTATGACCTGTCCCTGACCAGAACCATCGCTGATTCCGTGCCCATTCCTGTGATTGCCTCCGGCGGCGCCGGGACTCTGGAACATTTTTATGAGGCACTGACTGACGGCGGGGCGGACGCGGCTCTGGCGGCCTCCCTGTTTCATTACAAAGAGCTGGAGATCGGGGAAGTGAAGCGGTATCTGGCAGAGAGAAATGTTCCGGTGAGAGGATAAACAAGTTTATATACAGTTACTTAGTTCCCAGATTGTAAGGTACGGGAAAGGAGAACAAAAGATGCCTCCATTAACAGGAGAGTGGCTGGACGCCCTTCAGGGGGAGTTCAGAAAACCTTATTACAGGAATTTATTTCAGACCGTCAATGAGGAATACAAAAACAGGATGGTTTTTCCTCCGGCGGATGAGATTTTCAACGCATTTCATTTCACGCCTCTGAGCCAGGTAAAGGTGGTGATTCTGGGCCAGGACCCTTATCACAACCGGGGCCAGGCCCATGGGCTGTGCTTTTCGGTGAAAAAGGGGGTGGACATTCCTCCGTCCCTGGTGAATATTTATAAAGAGCTCCGCGACGACCTGGGGTGTTATATCCCCAACAACGGTTACTTGGAAAAATGGGCCAGGCAGGGAGTGCTCATGTTAAACACGGTATTGACAGTGAGGGCCCACCAGGCCAATTCCCACCGGAATCTGGGGTGGGAAGAATTTACCGATGCCGCCATCCATGTGCTGAATGGGCGGGAGCAGCCCATTGTGTATATTTTATGGGGAAGGCCGGCCCGGGCGAAGAAAAGGATGCTGGACAATCCCAATCATCTGATTTTGGAGGCGCCCCACCCCAGCCCGTTTTCTGCCGACGGGGGATTCTTCGGAAGCAGGCCCTTCAGCCAGACAAACGCATTTTTGGAGAGCAGAGGGCTTACGCCCATTGACTGGCAGATTGAGAACATATAAAGCTGCTGGATTAAGTAAACAGCAGTCTATAGAAAAAAGAACCGAGGATAAGTATGAGTTCCAAGCAGAAACGCAATGTTTTGGTGAAAAACGCTTCATTTTTGATGGCTGCCGCATTGATATCCAAAATTGTGGGCCTTCTCTATAAAAGTCCTTTGACCCGGATTGTGGGGGCAGACGGTATGGCCTACTATGGCCTGGCGCAGCAGGCATATATGATTCTTCTGATGATTGCCTCCTACAGCATTCCCCAGGCGGTCTCGAAAATCATTGCCGAGAAGCTGGCCAAAGGGGAGTACAAAAATGCCCAGAAATATTTCAAAGGCTCCCTGCTCTATGCGGTGGTTATGGGTGGGGCAGTGTCCCTTTTCTGCCTGGCAGGGGCGGGGATTCTGATTCCCAGCAATCAGCCGGGGGCTACATTGGCGCTGAGGTTTTTGGCACCAACCATTTTTATGTCAGGTATTCTGGGCGTGTACCGGGGGTATTTCCAGGCATACCGCAATATGGTGCCCACATCCATATCACAGATTCTGGAGCAGTTCGCCAACGCTATTTTCAGTATTGTGGCCGCATGGCTGTTTATCGAATTTGTGGCGGGCAGTGATAAGGACAGCATGGACCGCTGGGGAGCTGCCGGGGGAACCATAGGAACCGGCGTGGGGGTGGCCGCGGCTTTGGGGTTTGTGCTGGTGGTATATCAGCTGAACCGGAGGATCATCCGCGGCAAAATTGCCTCAGACCATACCGGGCGGGAGGAGAGCTACCGGGAAGTGATTGAGGTCATTCTGCGGATGGTGACCCCCATTATCCTCAGTGCTTTTATTTATAATGTAAATGGATATATTGACGGTTATCTTTTCTCGGAGATATTGGGAAAACAGGGATTTGAAGATGAGGGAATCCGTATGCTGTATACAGAGTATTCCATCTATTTCCTGTCCATTATCAATATACCGCTGACCTTATCCAGTGCCGCTCCCACGTCCATGATACCGGAGGTTTCGGCGGCCTATGCGAAAAAACATATGGAGCTGGCGAATTTTAAGATTGACCAGGCAGTACAGCTGTCCATGTTTATCTCCATTCCCGCGGCTGTGGGCATGGCAGTCCTGTCCCAGCCCATTGTGCGGATTCTCTTTCCGGATACCATCGGCACGGCGGGGCTGCTGCTGAGTGTGGGAGCTGTCACGGTGATTTTAAACGGACTGTCCAATATCTCAAACGGCGTGCTCCAGGGAATCGGTATGCCCAACCTTCCCATGAAAAACGCGGCCATCGCCCTGGTGGTGGACGTGACCTCCCTGGTGGTGATGCTGCTCACCACAGGATTGGGGATTCTGGCCGTTGTATTGGCGATTATTGTCTATTCGGTGATTATCTGCGTGCTGAATGACCGGTCCATGAAAAAGTATTTGAAATATAAGAATAAGTGGGTAGAAGCTTATGTGATTCCCCTGATGGCGTCGGCCCCTATGGCATTGACCGCCTGGCTTTTGTTTAACGGGGTCTATACGCTGATACCATCCAATCTGCTGGGGCTGGCGGTGTCTGTGCCTGTGGCAGCGGCAGTGTACATTGTGTTGTATATTGTGTTCGCCAGAGTCCCGGAGGAGCAGCTGCAGGCATTTCCCTTTGGCAGCTGGCTGGTGCGGATTGCTTATCTTTTGAGAATTTATGGGTGATTATTTGGGGGAGGGGCGGAAATATCTATTAATCTTGTAGAATTGAATATCATGAAAGAGTAATACAGTAAGCAGAGCCCATGGCTGGGGAAGTTCCCAGCCGTGGGCTCTTTTAAAACTCAAGTCTGCGGTTACTGTTTATGATAACTATAAGGAACTGATTCAG
>CANSYV010000247.1 GCA_947651335.1 uncultured Lachnospiraceae bacterium | reverse complement strand
ACCTGCTGATTCTTGAAGATGAGTTCAAAGCCGCATCTGATAATCTGGTGGTAATGACAGATGACGGTTCCTATGGAAGACAGGGAAATGTCTGTATCCCTCTGGAAGAAATGTTTGCCAATGGGGAGAAGTTCGACCAGGTGATTACCATCGGTCCCCTGATTATGATGAAGTTCGTGGTGGAGGCTGTGCGGCCCACAGGCATCCCCTGTGTGGTTTCCATGAATCCTATTATGATTGACGGGACGGGAATGTGCGGTGGATGCCGCCTGACTCTGACTCAGGGAGATAAGAAAGTGACTAAGTTTGCCTGTGTAGACGGGCCGGATTTCAACGGATATGAGGTGGATTTTGACGAAGCAATGTCCAGGGGCAGTATGTACCGGGATTTTGAGAGACATGCATATGAAGAAACCTGCAACCTCTACCAGAAGGAGGTAAAATAAATGGCCGATGTAAATAAGAGCAAAGTAAAGAATCCCATGCCCACCCAGGAACCCAAAGTGCGGGCTGGGAATTTTCAGGAAGTAGCGCTGGGCTATACCCAGGAGACGGCAGTGGATGAAGCCCGCCGCTGTCTGAATTGTAAAAACAGTCCCTGTGTAAGCGGGTGTCCGGTGAATATCCACATTCCTGACTTTATTGAAAAAATAAAAGAATCTGATTTTGAGGGAGCTTACCAGATCATCAGCCAGTCCTCATCCCTTCCGGCTGTGTGCGGGCGTGTATGTCCCCAGGAATCCCAGTGTGAGTGTGAATGTGTCAGAGGGAAAAAGGGCGACCCGGTGGGTATCGGACGTCTGGAGCGTTTTGTGGCTGACTGGCATAATGAACACAATACGGAAAAACCTGTGCCGGCAGCATCCAACGGAAAACGTGTGGCTGTAGTGGGTTCCGGGCCTTCCGGACTGACCTGTGCCGGGGACCTGGCGAGAAAAGGCTATAAAGTCACCGTGTTCGAGGCATTACATACCGCGGGCGGCGTGCTGGTATACGGGATACCTGAGTTCCGTCTTCCCAAGGCAATTGTCCAGAAAGAAGTGGACAACTTAAAAGACCTGGGCGTTGATGTGGAGACTAATATTATCATCGGAAAGACGCTTACAGTAGACGAACTCTTTGAAAAAGGATACGATGCGGTATTTATCGGTTCCGGGGCGGGTCTTCCCAACTTCATGGGAATACCGGGAGAGTCCTATAAAGGAGTATACTCGGCCAATGAATTCCTCACCCGTTCCAACTTAATGAAAGCCTATAAAGACGACCCGGTTACACCGATTATGAAAGGTGGAAAGGTAGCTGTGGTAGGCGGTGGCAATGTGGCCATGGACGCGGCGAGAACAGCACTGCGTCTGGGCGCGGACAAAGTGTACATTGTGTACCGCCGTTCCATGGAAGAACTTCCTGCCAGGAAAGAGGAAGTAGAACATGCCATTGAGGAGGGAATCGACTTCCGTCTGCTGAACAACCCCATTGAAATCCTGGGGTATGAAAATCCGGACGACAAGAGAGATCCCAAAAACGGATTTGTCACAGGCATGAGATGTATCCAGATGGAACTGGGCGAACCAGATGAAAACGGACGGCGCAGACCTGTGCCTATTCCGGGCAGTGAATTCCTGCTGGATGTGGACACGGTAGTAATCTCCATCGGAACTTCCCCCAATCCGCTGATCAAATCCACAACAGAAGGACTGGAAGTAAACCGCCACGGGGGATTCATTGTGGAAGAAGCCACAGGGGCAACCTCCAGAAAAGGCGTCTATGCAGGCGGTGACGCAGTGACCGGAGCGGCTACTGTAATCTCAGCCATGGGGGCCGGGAAGACAGCGGCAAAAGCCATTGATGAATATTTAAAAGGATAATAGTATTAATATAGAAGAAACTCCACTCGCCAGAGTGGAGTTTTCTTTCAAGAACTGTATATAAATAACCTGTGCAGAAGCCGCAGATTATCTACATGCAGTTCTGAAAAAGATGTGCGAGGTGCAGACTATGAGAAAATTCAATACCGCTGGCCCATGTATCCCGAGGAAACATTATATGACAGATATCCGGAAACGCATTCAGGATATCCGCAGTCTGGTGGATGAAGGCGCGTATTTCACCATCAACTGTGCCAGACAGTCTGGAAAAACAACAACCCTGGCCGGGCTGGCGAAAGCAATAGAGGAAAACTATCTGGTGGTCAGTCTGGATTTCCAGAAATTCAGCCAGGCCTGTTTCGAAAACGAGAGCAGCTTCAGCCGGGCATTTGCGGAGGAGTTTTCCAGAGAGGCCAGGCGGATGATAAAGGAAGAAATATGTGGAAAAGAGGGCTTAGAAGCTCTGGAAGCTGTGGAAAAAACAGAGATGAATCTGCGGGAGTTGTTTGTGGTACTGCTGGATTTCTGTGAAAAAGGCAAAAAGCCTGTGGTGCTGCTTATCGATGAAGTGGACAGCGCCTCGGATAATCAGGTGTTTCTTGATTTCCTTGCACAGCTGCGAAACAGTTATCTGGACCGGGAGCTGAAAGACAGGGCAGCGTTTCAATCAGTGATTCTGGCAGGAGTCTATGATGTTCGGAACATAAGACAGAGAATCCGCGGAAATGAAGAACATAAAGTGAACAGTCCATGGAATATCGCGGCAGACTTTGATGTGGATATGAGCTTTTCCAAAGAAGAGATAGCCGGGATGCTGGAAGAATACGAGGAAGACCACCACACGGGAATGGATGTGCCAAAGATGGCAGGTTATTTATACGATTACACCGCGGGATATCCCTTCCTCATATCCCGGCTGTGTAAACTGATAGATAAAAATCAGGAGAACAAAGGACAGTTCCAGAAAAACGGGACAGCATGGACAGGAGAGGGATTTCATGAAGCGGTCCGGCTGATACTCACTGAGAAAAATCCCCTTTTTGATTCTCTGTCCGGAAAGCTGGCGGAATATCCCAAACTGGACAGCATGCTGCATACAATGCTGTTTACGGGAAAGAACATTGCCTATAACCCAGACGACCCGGCCGTTGATATGGCGGCAATGCTGGGATTTATACGCAATCAGGATGGCAATGCTGTAATAGCAAACCGTATATTTGAGACCAGGCTTTACAACTGGTATCTCTCCACGGCAGAAATGCAGGAACAGGACATGTACAAAGCGTCCCTTCTGGATAAAAACCAGTTTGTTGCGGAGGGACATTTGAATATGAGGCGGGTCCTGGAAAAATTTGTAGAACATTTCAGCAGCATATACTATGACAGAGACATATCGTTTCTGGAAGAAGAGGGGAGAAAGTATTTCCTGCTGTATCTTAGGCCGATTATCAATGGAGCCGGAAACTATTACATTGAGTCCCGGACCAGAGAACTCAGGCGTACAGATGTGATAGTGGATTACCGCAGGGAACAGTATATAATTGAGATGAAAATCTGGCGGGGTGAAGAATACAACAGACGGGGCAGGGAACAGCTGATCGGATATCTGAATGACTATGGTAAAAATAAAGGGTATCTCATAAGCTTTAATTTTAACAGGAAAAAGCAGATTGGTGTTTATGAAAGATTCATTGGTGGTAAAATGATCATTGAAGCGGTTGTGTGAGCTGATTTGTCTGAAAACAGACATGGCTTGTTTTCGCAGAAAGGTAGATGTATATGTATTTTCAGCAGATTTCTATAAAGAATTTTAAAGCAGTAAAAGAGATGGAACTTGAATTTACACCTGGCATAAATCTTCTGACCGGCGATAATGGAGTCGGGAAAACATCCTGCACACCTTTCAGCATTCCGCACAGCCCTAAGGCAATGGCTTCCAA
>CANSYV010000246.1 GCA_947651335.1 uncultured Lachnospiraceae bacterium | reverse complement strand
TCTGAGACCCCTGGAAAAAAATATCTTTCACAGGAACCGCCAGAACCACCTGCTTCCTGGCTCCATAGAGATTGGAGGTGTTAATCACCGGTTTTGTCAGTTTCTCAGACAGGAATGGGTATCTGCTCAGTCCGGAGGTGGTGCTGTGTTCTGTATAAACCACTCCATTTTCATCTACCAGCGCAAATTTATCCACATCGCAAAGCCGCTTCACTTTTCCAAGGAAACTGCGCAGTGCCTCCTGAGATTCCAAATCAGATTCTTCCAGCACCTGAAGCGTATGTTCCATCTGCGCAAAGTTATTCTTCAGCTCCTCAGCAACCACCCCGGCCCTCCGGCCAGCCAGTTCCTCCAGATAGAATTCACTGACTTTATTCACTGCCCGGCTTGTTCCCAGCCTGGCACTGTTGGATACCCAGACCGTTGTGATGAGAAGAATGGCTGCAATAATCAGTGCGCCCCAAATGACAGAAGCCGCTGTCTGCTTTTTCTGCTTTTCATTGATACTATTATACTGTGACTGCTCCATCTTCTTCTCCCGCTGTTTTTATTCAATTTCACCGTAAAGGGTCTGAAGCATTGCCGCAGCCCCCTCCTGGTAAATAATGGTAGTGATCTCCTGTGTTTTTTCCGGATACTCCTCCCCTGGAAGACACCCGTCTGCTATCTTGACAGCCACCTGAACGGTGTCAAAACCGATGGAATAACAATCCTGAACGCCCAGAGCGTAAATAATCCCATCTCTGAGATATTGAAGCGCCTCCTGGTCATGGTCCATCCCCACAATCACAATGTCCTCCTGGCGCCCTGCCTCAATCACGGCTCTTGCCGCTCCCACCGAATTGCTCATATTGCAGCAGATAATACCGTCAAGGTCACTGTGGCGTTCCAATATATCCTGGGTAAGCTCATACGCATTTTCCACAGAGTCCCCGTCGTAAGCAGTCTCTATCACTGACATACCCGGATACTTCTCTATCACATCTTGAACGCCAAGGGCTCTTTCCTCATGGCAGGGCGCTCCTTTGGTCCCCACCAGTACAGCTGTCTTTCCCACATACTGAAGTTTCTCACACAGGGCCTCTGTAAGGTCTGCCCCGTCCTCCCGGTTATGGGTATTGCCCACATAGGCAATCCGTTCACAGCCATCTTCTCTCGATGCATCAGAACTGGAAAACGTCATAACCTTGTGCCCATCTCTGATAAGTTCATTCACCACAGGCGTGACAATATCCACATCTGCCACATCCACACCGATCACGTCAAAACCTCTCGAAGACGCCTCTGACAGACGCTTAATCTGATCCTGGGCAGAGACGTCATTAGGTGCCAGATATTCATACTCGATTACAATTCCCCTGTCCGCATACTGCTGTGCAGCATCCTCCAGCCCCAGTGCAACGGCATCCCACCATGGATGCACCATTTTATATGTAAAGTAAAAATTATATGTCTTCTTCAAAGGCTGGTAGGAATCCAGCTCATGGTCAAAGTCCACTGCCTGTTCGGACTCTGTACTTGTACCACCGTCCTGATGCTCCAAAGCCGGCTGGCCGCCCGATAACGCCGCAGTACCTTCTGCCCCGCTGCAGCCTGCTAGTCCCACACCACACCCGCCAAATGCCGCTGCCAATGCAGTCCAGGCTGCCACCCGTCTCAGCCGTCTCTTTGGCGGAATTTCATCCTGACTTATTTTTTCAAACACAACTGTACCGCCCTTCTTATGCTTATCGTGTTTTTCTCAATACCTCTTCCATTTTCTCCGCTTCTGCAGCCTCAAAACGCAGAACACTCACGGATGGTTTCCTGTATCATAACACCACTTTGCAATCTCCCCAATCAGCTCCAGGGGAATGGGCTTGTGATATAAAAACTGTATAGTCCCTTTACTCGTCTTATAATCTTTGAGCTGCTGGGCATACTCTACAACCGCCTGGGTCCCCGCATACAGGCCGATATGTTTTTTATGGGCAGCAAACTGAATGATATTGTGCTCTTTCCAAAACGTGGGCATACTCCAGGAAATCCGCTCCTCTGCCTCCGGCAGTGCCTCGCGGATAACATTTCGTATCTCATTCAGATAATGCTGCGCCTCCTCTGTCTGTGCCGCTATATACTCATCAATGGTTTCCGGCGCCTTTCCACAGTAATGACTCTGATTCTGCTTTTTAAACGCGCGGCCGCATTTGGGACATGTCCACATGTTCTTTCTCCTTTTATCTCGCTTCTATAAAATTTTATTTTAATCTTTTATAGTATAACATGAATCTCTCTGGACTAAAAGAAACTTCTATTTCAGAAGCTTTCCTCATAGTCTATATCATTTTCCTGAAAAAAACACAGCACCATCCGGTCCCACATCTGGTCCAGAGATTTATCCAGAGAAAAGGTGCTCACAGAAGTTCCCGTTGTGCAGATGAGCTGCCCGGCACTGTACTGAATATTCAGAAACAAACCGTTTATGTGGTCCGGCTCCAGCGAAATCCCGCTCTTATCCACAGCATGGCGGACTTTTTCATAGGACAGGCGGAATACAAATTTGAACTGAAGGGGCGTCTGCTTTCCCCGTATGATAGAATAGCAGAAAGGTTTCATTTCTTTCCACAGTGAATGGGTGCGGTGGCAGCGCTCTAAAACTTCCTGTGCCTCTTCTGAAAAAAATTCCGGATGAAGAGTTCCTTCTATTATATATGTGTTTCCTGTGGTAATGGAAGCCTCCGACAGCCAGAAAGAGTCAAAACACTCTCCTATCAGCAGCTGGGACATGAATTTTTTCAGATTTGTTATTTTCAGTGCAATCATTGCATACTCCTTATATCTATACATTCTTTGGAATCAACTGCCAAACATGCTTTTATCATTATATATGAATTTTTCAAAAAAGAATAGAAGTTTTTGAAAAAGACTTTTCATGCACCAGCAAGTATGGTAGTATAAATGTGGTATTTAATACTATGTAAAGCGGAAAAGAGGACGATATGAGTTATAAAATTGTGATTGACAGCTGCGGAGAACTTCCCGCCGCATACAAAGAAGACGCCCGGTTTGAATCCGTGCCTTTGACATTGATTGTAGATGATGAAGATATTGTTGACGATGATACGTTTGACCAGAAAAGCTTTCTGGCAAAGGTGGCCGCAAGCCCCAACTGCCCCAAGTCTTCCTGTCCTTCACCGGAACGCTACAGACAGGCTTTTGACTGTGAGGCGGACCATATTTATGGCGTTACTTTGTCAGCTGAACTGAGCGGTTCTTATAACAGCGCAATGCTTGGCAGACAGCTTTTATCTGAAGAAAAGCCGGACAAAAAGATCCACATATTCAATTCCCGTTCTGCCTCTGTGGGTGAAACACTGATTGCCTTAAAAATCCAGGAATGTGAAGAAGCCGGCATGTCTTTCGAGGAAATTGTGGCTCAGGTGGAAACGTATATTGAAAGCCAGAACACTTACTTTGTGCTGGAAAACCTGGAAACTCTGCGGAAAAACGGGCGCATGAGCAAGGTAAAAGCGCTGATGGCTTCCGCGCTGAATATCAAACCTGTGATGGGTGCTTCCCCGGAAGGAACCATTCTCCAGCGGGACCAGGCGCGTGGAATCAACAAAGCATTGGTTAAAATGGTGTCCCTGATCGAATCTGAAATCCGGGATGCCGAGACGAAAAAACTGGCTATCTCCCACTGTAACTGTCCGGAACGTGCTGAGATGGTCCGCGATGCCATCAGGGAGCGCGTACAGGTACAGGATATCATTGTTCTGGACACTGCCGGTGTAAGCTCTATGTATGCCAATGACGGAGGTATCATTGTCGTTGTTTA
>CANSYV010000245.1 GCA_947651335.1 uncultured Lachnospiraceae bacterium | reverse complement strand
AAGCTCATTATCATTGTGAACATGTACCTGGGCAGAATCGGGCCCATCACCCTGGCCACAGCCATAACCATCCGTGCCAGGAACAGAAATCAGAATGTACATTTGGCGGAAGAACATATTTTAATTGGGTAAAAGGAAAAAGAAATAAAATGAAAAAAAATTCGTATGTGGTATTCGGGCTGGGGGCATTTGGCTACAGCCTTGCGGAAACGTTAGGCGATTCCGGCTATGAAGTGATGGTGGTAGATAAGAGAAATGATCCCATTCAGACGATTTCAGACAAGGTGACCTATGCGGTGAAAGCTGATGTGACGGAGCCGGGGGTGCTGGAATCCCTGGACATCGGCCAGTTTGATGTGGTGATTGTGGCGTTTACCCAGGACATGAATGCCAGTATCATGGCGGCTATGTATGCCAAAGAAAGCGGGATTCCGAAAGTGGTTGCCAAAGCGGTGACAGATATCCATGGAACCATTCTGCAGAAAATCGGGGTAGACGAGGTGATTTTTCCGGAGAGGGAGATGGGAGTCCGTGTGGCACAGAATCTGATTGCCGGCGGGGTAGTGGATATCCTGGAACTGTCAGATGAGTTCAGCCTGGTGGAAATCCATGTGCCGCCTTCCTGGGCAGGCCATTCTCTGCGGAGTCTGGATGTGAGGGGAAAATATAACCTGAACGTGATCGCTATCAAAGACGGAGAAGAAGTTGTCATGAATCTGGACCCGGACCAGGTGCTGAGCGGACAGCAGATGCTGGTGGTTATGGGGGATAATGAAAGTCTGGACCAGCTGCTGGAGCGGGGCTGAGAAAGGTAAAAAATTTATGATTACAAGTACTTCGAATACACAGGTGAAAAATATCATACAGCTGCAGAAGACCACAAAAGCCCGGAAAAAACAAGGGCTTTTTGTGGTTGAAGGGTGGAAGATGTGCACAGAGATGCCCCGGGAATGGCTGCAGGCAGTGTACGCGTCAGAAGACTTTCTGGAGAATATACAAAAGGAGACCCGGAAAGAATATGAGGAGCGGGGAATTTTCAATCCGGTGGCCAGACACGTATTCCTGCACATGAGTGATACAAAAACGCCTCAGGGGATTCTCGCGGTTGGCAGGCAGCCTGTCTATACCCTGGAGGAGATCGCCGGAGGCAGCGGCGCGCCGATGATCGCTGCTCTGGAAGATGTCCAGGACCCGGGGAATGTGGGGACGATTCTGCGGACAGCGGAGGCGGCCGGCGCTGCTGGTGTCCTGCTGAGCAGACACTCTGCCGACCTGTTCAATCCCAAAACCGTCCGCGCCACCATGGGCGCCATTTACCGTCTGCCGTTTCTCTATGTGGAAGACCTGGCTGAGACCATTCAGGAGCTGAAACAGGGAGGCTATACCGTCTATGCGGCGAAAATGCAAGGGCAGTTCTACGATGAAAAGGACTACACGAAGAAAACGGTGTTTTTGATTGGAAATGAAGGAAACGGCCTGACAGCACAGATGCAGAAAGCGGCAGATGAGCCAGTCTGTATCCCCATGGCGGGGAAAACAGAGTCCCTGAATGCCAGTGTGGCGGCAGGGATTCTCATGTATGAGGCTGCACGGCAGCGCAGGAGGAAATAAATGTAAAGGTTTCGTTAAGGATTTCTAAAAAAGGTTTCCCTTGAAATCATTTAATGGTATAATGGGAATCATCAGAAAAAAGGAGGGGGACAGCATATGAGTTTGGAACTGAATATCACGATTTTCTGGCTGGGGCTTTTGATTGTGCTTTTGTTAATTGAGGCAGCTACCATGGGCCTGACCACTATCTGGTTTGCCGGGGGCGCGCTGGTATCTTTTCTGGCTGCTCTTTTTAGGGCGCCGCTTGCTGCGCAGATTGTTCTGTTTATCGCGGTGTCGCTGCTTCTTCTGATTTTTACCAGACCTGCGGCTGTGCGGTTTATGAACCAGAAAACAGAGAAAACCAATGTGTACAGCCTTTTGGGAGAAAAGGGCATGGTGACAGAAACCATTGAGAATCTGAAAGGCACTGGAAGGGTCAAGATTAAAGGCGTGGACTGGACGGCCCGCACAAGAGAAGACGGGTGTGTGATTCCGGTGGACACAGTTGTGGCCATACAGGAAGTGCAGGGGGTAAAGTTGATTGTAGAGCGTTGTGTGGATGAGAAAGCGGAGGGCTGAGTATGGCAGGTTTTATCACGTTTTTTATATTTTTGATTGTTGCTTTGATGGTATTGGCGTCCTGCGTCAAGATTGTGCCTCAGGCATCGGCATTGATTCTGGAGCGTCTGGGCGCATACCGGGGAACCTGGGGTGTGGGCATTCATTTTAAGGTGCCGTTTATTGAGCGGGTTGCCAAAAGGGTGAACTTAAAGGAACAGGTGGTGGATTTTCCGCCCCAGCCGGTGATCACCAAGGACAATGTGACTATGCGCATTGACACGGTGGTTTTTTTCCAGATCACAGACCCCAAGCTCTATGCCTACGGGGTGGATAATCCCATTATGGCCATTGAGAATCTGTCAGCAACCACTCTGCGGAATATTATCGGTGATATGGAGCTGGATGAGACGCTGACCTCCCGTGAAGTTATTAATACAAAGATGCGGGCCTCTCTGGATGAGGCCACAGACCCCTGGGGAATCAAGGTAAACAGGGTGGAGCTGAAAAATATCATACCGCCTGAGGCTATTCAGGATGCCATGGAGAAACAGATGAAGGCGGAGAGGGAGAGGCGTGAGTCGATTTTGATCGCGGAGGGCGAGAAGCGCTCCACCATTCTGGTGGCAGAAGGAAAGAAAGAATCCGCGATTCTGGAAGCGGAGGCAGAGAAGCAGGCGGCAATCCTCAGGGCAGAGGCTCAGAAAGAGCGGATGATCCGGGAGGCGGAAGGACAGGCGGAGGCCATTATGAAAGTCCAGCAGGCCAATGCGGACGGTATCCGGTTTATCAGAGAGGCAGGAGCGGACCAGGCGGTGCTGACCATTAAGAGCCTGGAGGCGTTTGCGAAGGCGGCTGATGGGAAAGCTACGAAGATTATCATTCCGTCAGAGCTGCAGAGCCTGGCAGGGCTGGCATCGTCTCTGAAAGAAGTGATAACAGAAAATCCGCAGAAATGATGAGGTGACGGCAGATGGAACCGGTACTGGATCTCACGAAGGAATACGGGATTGTGCTGGAGGGCGGCGGAGCCAGAGGGGCTTATCAGATTGGTGCCTGGAAAGCCCTGAAAGAAGCCGGCGTAAAAATTAAAGGAATTGCAGGTACCAGTGTGGGCGCTTTAAACGGCGCCCTTATGTGTATGGAAGATTATGAAAATGCGGAAAAAGTGTGGAAAGATATTTCGTACTCCAAAGTTATGGACGTGGATGACACACTGATGTCCCAGCTTTTCCAGGGGAAAATTCCGCTGGGAGAAGCCTTTGAGATTCTTTTTTCCACCATGAAAGAGGGGGGCGTGGATGTGACTCCCCTGCGGAATCTGATCAATCAGTATGTGGACCCGGAACAGATACAGGCATCCCCTGTGGAATTTTACATTCTCACATTCTGTGTGGATGAATTGAAAGAGCTGGATGTGGATGTGCATCAGATTCGGCCAGAGGAACTGCCGGACCTGCTTTTAGCCAGCGCGTATATTTTTCCCCTGTTTAAAAATGAAAAACTTCAGGGAAAAACGTTCATAGACGGCGGTGTTATCAACAACGTTCCGCTGGGCTCCCTGGTAAACCGGGGATATGAAGATATCATTATGATCCGCATCTACGGGCCGGGCAGGGAAAAAAGGGTGAGAAAGTTGCATAGTAAGGGAAATATCCAACCGGATGATGAGATAA
>CANSYV010000244.1 GCA_947651335.1 uncultured Lachnospiraceae bacterium | reverse complement strand
ATAATATTCCCTTCCTCTTTGAACATCCGCTCATGCAAATAATCCTATGCTTTTTTCTCCTTTCACATAAAATAAAATGATATTTTCAATGGATGTGCGTTCGGTATGGTAGCATGGATATCTCTTCTGGAAATCCTGCAGGTGATTCACCAGCACCTCACATCCGAACTGATTCTTTCGCACGCCCTGTATATAAGTGTCCGGGATATTTCCATATTCATCGGCAGTACAGTGTACAATTCCAAACTGGTACAGCAGTTCATCCTTATTCATATAAAACTGCAGTTTTCCTTCATGGAGGAATGCAATATAATCGGCTATTTTCTCCAGATCGCTGATAATGTGGGAGGAAATCAGCACAGTGTGTGTCTCGTCCTGGATAAAATCTAAAAGAATATCCAGAATATCATCCCGCACAACCGGGTCCAGGCCGCTGGTGGCCTCATCGAAAATCAAAGTTTTCGCCTGATGGGACAGAGCCACTGCCAAATCCAGTTTCATCTTCATTCCTCTGGAGTAGTCTTTGATGTTTTTGTTTCTGTCAATCTGAAAATCTGTTAAATATTTCTCAAAAGTCTCAGCCTGCCAATGTCCATATACCCTGCTCATACACGCCCCCAGCTGTCTGGCGTTTAACCGGCTGGCAAATTCCACCCCTGCCAGGATCACCCCTGCGCTGTCTTTCCACTGGGGCATAGCCTCTTCTATCCTTTTCCCGTCCAGCAGAATCTCTCCTTCCTGTATGAAATTCATCTGCAGAACCGCCTTTATCAGAGTGGTTTTTCCCGCGCCGTTCTCCCCCACAAGACCTACGATACTGCCCCTGGGAATGTCCATGGTGATATGGTCCAGTATAAAGTTTTCATATTTTTTTGTCACGTTTTTCAAAGAAATTGCAGTTTCCATCTTATGCCTCCTCAAATAATATTTGTAACATCTCTTTGACCTCTTCTTGTGATATTCCAGCCTGCCTGGCCTGTCTGACTGCCATTTCCAGGTATTCTTCCACCCGTTTCAGATGCTCTTCCCGCAGAAGCTCCCGGTTGGTATCCGCCACAAAACTCCCCTTTCCCACCACAGTGTAGATAAACCCGTCTTTCTCCAGGTCTTCATAGGCCCTTTTTGTGGTAATCACACTGATGCGCAGTTCCTTCGCCAGCAGCCTCATAGACGGCAGCATATCATGGGGGTTCAATTCTCCGGTTAAAATCAACTGTTTCAACTGGGAGGTGATCTGCTCGTAAATGGGTCTGCCGCTGGAATTGCTGATGATAATATTCATAACAGCCTCTCCTTTAGGTGTGATTTTTATATCTATTGTATATATTTATTATATACACACATATACGGTATGTCAACCCTCTGATAAGAAACTGCCACGAAATAATTTATGCATCGCGAAGCGGCTGCCGGACAGCAGCAGTTTTCCGCACGACAAATACAGCCAGTCCGCAATCCTTCCTGCAGACTGGCTGTACTTTATATTACAACCCTGTCAAATCTTTTTTCAATAACTCCAGTTTTCTCCCAGCATCCTCCAGGCTGGTGCCCTTTACGCCGAAATAATATTTGATTTTAGGCTCTGTGCCAGAGGGCCGGACGCAGCACCACCCCTGGCCTTCCAGTTCAAAATACAGCACATTGGAAACCGGAAGCCCGGTATCTTCGGTTTTTCCTGTCTGAATCTCTCTGCGTTTCCCTGTCTGATAATCGCGGACAGCCAGTACCCGGCATCCCCCCAGCTCCCGGGGAGGATTTTCCCTCAGTCCCGACAGAATGCCCTGAATCTGCCTGGCCCCGTCAATTCCTTTTAAGGTCAGGGTCTTCAGCCCCTCCTGATAGAAGCCGTATTTTTCATACAAATTGAGCATGGCGTCCCAGAGATTTTTCCCCTGCTGTCTGTAATACGCCGCGGCCTCACACAACAGCATTACCGCCACACAGGCGTCCTTGTCCCGTGCGTAATCCCCTGCCAGACAGCCATAACTCTCCTCCATGCCAAACACAAACTGACAGGTATGATTTTCTTCAAACAGCCGGATCTGTTCCCCTATGTATTTAAACCCTGTGAGCACTTCCACCAGGGAAGCCCCGTACTCCTGTGATACAGCTCTTATCATATCTGTGGTAACAATGGTCTTCACAAGGGCCGCATGTTCCGGCAGTGTATGCATCCGGGTTCGTTCCCGCAGAATGTACTCTCCTATGAGCACACCTGACATGTTTCCCGTGAAACTTACATAAGTTCCGTCTGTTTTTCTCACATACACGCCCAGACGGTCCGCGTCAGGGTCTGTGGCCAGCACCAGGTCTGCCCCCACCTTCTGAGCCAGCTGCAAAGCCATGGTCCAGGCACCGGCGTCCTCCGGATTGGGATAAGCCACAGTGGGAAATGTTCCGTCAGGCTGTTCCTGTTCCGGCACCACATAAACCTGGGTAAATCCCAGCTCTCTCAGAACGCGCCGGACCGGAAGATTCCCGGAGCCATGAAGAGGCGTGTAGACGATCTTCATATGTTCCGCCGCCTGCCGGATGATCTCCGGATGAATACTCTGCTTTTTCAGCTGTTCCATGTACAAATCGTCTATCTCACTTCCCACAATATGAAAAAGACCCTTTTTCACAGCTGTTTCCCGGTCTGTGGTTTTGACCTGGGAAAAGTCTTCGATTTTGTTAATGGCCTCCTGTATCCCTTTGTCGTGGGGCGGCAGAATCTGTGCCCCATCTTCCCAGTATACTTTGTAACCATTGTACTCCCTGGGGTTGTGGCTGGCGGTGATCACAATCCCGGCTGTGCACCCCAGATGCCTTACGGCAAACGACAGCTCCGGTGTGGGGCGCAGGCTGTCAAACAGGTAAGTGGGAATGCCGTTGGCGTTCAGGCACAGAGCGGCCTCCAGGGCGAATTCCGGGGACATCTGCCTGGAGTCATAGGCAATGGCCGCCCCCTTCTCCTGCCCTCCCATAGACAAAATATAATCCGCCAGACCCTGTGTCGCCCGGCGGACTGTGTAGATATTCATCCGGTTTGTTCCCGCACCCAGAATTCCCCGCAATCCCCCGGTGCCGAATGTGAGATGCTGATAGAAGCGGTCCTGTATCTCGGCTTCATCACCCTCTAAGTCCGCCAGCTCCCGGCGGATTTCCTCTGAAATGGCAGGATCTGTATACCATTTTTCGTAAATCTCACGATACTCCATGTACTTTTTGCCTCCTCCTGATTTTTAAAAAACACAATATTAATACCGCAGAGGAATCTTCGATTCCCTCACCGGTATCACAATATTCTCGTTCCTCAGAAAGTACTGCATCCCTTTTACAGCCAGGTCGCTGTCAATTTTGGGTCCGGCTGTGATGGAACAGATGGGATTGTTCCGCTCTTCTTCTTTGTAATTCACGATAATATAAGGAATCAGCGACTGATCCTTTTCCCGGAAATGTATGGGAATCACCGGCACCATATCCCTGGGGCCCTGCTCGTGGAAGGCCCAGAAAACAAAGCGGTATTCCTGTTCGTCACAAAAACAGTCCTTTTTGAAAAACATGGAGTACACAAAACAGCAGACAGAAAATTCTTCCATGAACCCCTGAAGATCTTTATGAATGATCATCTTATCCTCTGAGAGCAGTTTTTCCTTTAATTTTTTCCGGCTGGCATCCTTCTCATCCAGGATGCGGAACAGGGTTTTTTCCACCAGCTCATGCTGTTTCTTTTTATCGTAAATCACGTATCCGTCCAGCCGTATGCCCTCTGGAATGCCCTTGGCCAGCCTTTTATAATCAAATTCGTCTTGTACCTTTTTACTTTCTTTGAGTTTTCCGTTAATCTTTATTGC
>CANSYV010000243.1 GCA_947651335.1 uncultured Lachnospiraceae bacterium | reverse complement strand
TTTGGATTGCGGTTCACACGGATTTCCAGCACATCCTCCCAGTAACGGAGGACCGACGTACTTTCACCTACTGCTTTTGCCGCCTGGGATATAGTATAAACCTGATTCTCCATACTATCCCTCCTGTCGCGGTAAAGAGCGGTCTGATATTTTCAGACACGCGCCGGGGCTAATGTGGCATTCGCCCTCCTGTCTATTATAAACACAAGGGCTGCCAAGCACAAGGAAAAGTTTTCGACATATTAGGTGCGTAATCTACTTCTTCATATTTACAAACTGTGTATACTGAGGCATCCACACCAGTTCCACCACCCCGATGGGGCCGTTTCTCTGTTTTGCAATATTAATCTCCGCGATATTTTTCTTCTCTGTATCCTTATTGTAATAATCGTCCCGGTAAATAAACATCACCACATCCGCATCCTGCTCAATAGCTCCTGACTCTCTCAGATCCGACAGCATGGGCCTGTGATTGGGCCGCTGTTCCACTGCGCGGCTCAGCTGGGACAATGCCACCACCGGAACCCTCAGTTCCCTGGCCACAGCTTTTAACGCGCGGGATATCTCTGATATTTCCTGCTGTCTGGAATCACTTCTCCCGCTGCCGCTCATCAGCTGCAGATAATCAATGAAAACAATACCCAGATCATGTTCCAGCTTGTATTTGCGGCACTTGGACCGCAGCGCTGACACGGAAATCCCGGGGGTATCGTCAATAATCAGGCGGGAATGGCCGATTACATCTGCCCCTTCCACCAGTTTCGTCCAGTCCTCGTCCCGCAGGTCTCCCGTGCGCAGGCTCTGGCTGTCCACCCTGGATTCCATGGACAGCAGACGGTTCACAAGCTGTTCTTTTGACATTTCCAGGCTGAAGATGGCTGTGGTGACCCCGCCTTTAAACGCCATATGCCTGGCAATATTCAAAGCAAAAGCCGTCTTTCCCATAGAGGGTCTGGCGGCAATTAATATCAAATCCGAAGGCTGGAACCCGGACATTTTATAATCCAGATCTGCAAAACCTGTAGACAGGCCTGTGACATTTCCGTCCATTCTGGATGCTTTTTCTATCTTGTCCACCACATCCAGCACAATCTGCCGGATAGGCACATAATCAGAGGCGTCCTGCCTCTGAAAAAGGTCAAACATCTTCTTCTCCGCAGTATCCAGAATCACTTCCGTCTTATCCTGCTGCAGATAGCAGAGGTCTTCCACCTCTTCACTGGCCTTAATCAGCCGGCGAAGAAGCGCCTTCTCACTGACAATATTCGCGTAATACCGGACATTGGCCGATGTGGGAACCGCATTCAGAAGCTCTCTGGCATACTCCATATCACTGATTTCCGGAGGCAGCCCCTTCTCTTTGAGACGGTTCTGCAGCGTAACCGTATCCACCGGCTTTCCCTCATTGCACAACTCTACCATGGTATCAAATATAATGCCATATTGATGCTGATAAAAGTCATCACTGCGAAGAATCTCGGAGGCGGTGAGAATCGCCTCCCTGTCCATGAGCATGGAGCCAATCACCGACTTCTCTGCTTCCGGACTGTGCGGCAGAACCCGCTTAATCAGCGCTTCCTCCATGCTGTACTACCCCTCTTTCACAACCACCTTCACCTCAGCTGTCACATCCGGGTGCAGACGCAGCGGAACCAACGTGGTTCCCAGCGCTTTGATGGGACTTTCCAGCTGCAGCTTCTTCTTATCCAGAGTCATTCCCAGCTGCTTTTGAGCGGCCTCTGAAATCTCTTTGGCTGACACGGAGCCAAAGGTCTTTCCCCCTTCACCCACTTTCAGCGTCAGAACCACTTCTTTGTTTTCCAGATTTTTCGCAAAAGCCTGTGCCGCTTCCAGACTGTTCTGGGCCAGCTTCTGCTGGTGGGCCTTCTGAAGTTTCAAATCATTGAGATTTTTAGATGTGGCCTCCACACCCAGCTTCTTCGGAAGCAGCATGTTACGGGCATACCCATCGCTTACATCCACCACATCTCCCTTTTTCCCCAGCTTTTTTACATCTTCTATCAATATTACTTTCATTTGACATTCTCCTTTTCGCTCAGTTCTCTCAACAGACCTTTTACCACTACCACAATCTCCTCCGGCGTTTTGTCCGGAATCTGTGCTCCGGCAATATTAATGTGCCCTCCTCCGCCCAGTTTCTCCATAATCACCTGAACGTTCACCTCATCAATGGCCCTGGCACTGATATATACAATATGATTATAGTCCGTTAAAACAAAAGATGCCTTCACACCCACAATGTTCAACAGCTCATTAGCCGCCTGGGCCGCCACAACAGTGGGGCTGTCCAGTCCCCTGCTGGGACAGATGGCAATGGCAAAAGCGTCCTCATATATCTCCGCGTTACAAATGGTCTCCGCCCGGGCTTTATAGGCATCCATATTGTCTCTGAGCAGTTTCTGCACCCGGGCCACATCGGCTCCGCAGCGCCGCAGATAAGCCGCGGCCTCAAAAGTCCGCACCCCTGCTTTTGACTTGAAGTTGTTGGTGTCTATAATAATCCCCGCGTACAGACTGTCCGCCTCAATACTCTTAATGGAAACATCCTCGTCAAAATACTGAAGAATCTCCGCCACCATTTCACAGGTGGAGGATGCATACGGCTCCACATAGGACAGCACAGCGTCCCGGATGACCTCGCTCCCTCTCCTGTGATGGTCCAGAACCACAATCGTACTGGTGAGCTGCAAAAGATCCGGACATTCGGTATAGCTGGGTTTATTGGTGTCCACCACCACCATTACCGTGTCCTCGTCTACAATCTCCCTGGCCCTTTTGCTGTCTATGAATATATCATGCTCATACTCGCCGCTCCCCTCAAAGCCTGCCATCAGCGGACGGATGGATGTTTTCAGATCGCTGATAACGATATGCACCTCTTTGTTCAGAGTCTTGGCTGCCCGGTAAATGCCCACCGCGGCGCCAAAGGCATCCACATCTGTTATGGTGTGGCCCATCACCACCACTTTATCCTTATTGGCAATGAACTCTTTTAACGCCTGTGCTTTCACCCGCGCCTTCACCCGGGTATTCTTCTCCATCTGATGAGACTTTCCTCCATAATAATAGAGAGTCTCCCCGTCTTTTACCACAGCCTGGTCGCCGCCCCGCCCCAGGGCCATCTCAATGGCAATCCGGGACTGCTCATAATTTTTATTATAGCTGCTGCCGTTCAGTCCGATTCCGATGCTCAGTGTCACATCAATCTCATTGCCGATGCTGACACCTTTGATCTCCTCTAAAATGCTGAACCCGTTTTCTTTGAGAATTCTCAGGGAACGATGGGGTATCACCAGGAAATATTTGTCTTTCTCCGTCTTTTTTACCAGGCCGTCCAGACCGCTGAAATATTTGTTAATCTTCCGGTCTATCAGGGCGCCCAGCAGAGAACGCCGTATCTCATCCACGGTTTCCAGCGCTTCCTCATAGTTATCCAGATAAATCAGCCCCATGACAGGCTTCTCATTCTCTGTGGTCTGAAGCGCCTCATTGAGATTGGTCTCGTCAAACAGATAGACTGCCGCAAAAGAATCGTACTGATCAGGTTTCGCGATAATATCCGACTCCATGGCGATATGGTCAAAGTCAATTCTGTGCATGAGAATCCGATAATCACAGGCATTGTACCTGGCCGAGATCTCCTCTGTCTTAAAACTTCTGAGCCCGTCCAGAAACTGCCTGGTGACTTCCGGAAAAAAAACGCTGATGTTTTTCTTCCTTTTATCCTGAAACAGCACATCCATGGCCTGGTTCATCCAGATGAGATTGATAAACACCTCGTCAAGGGGCATCTGCCTTGCCAAATCCAGCACGTTT
>CANSYV010000242.1 GCA_947651335.1 uncultured Lachnospiraceae bacterium | reverse complement strand
AATTATGGTTTCCATAAATTAAACCCTTCTAATTTGCCACATTAAAGTTTACAGGCTCTCTTTCACCCAGACCTTATAGTCCAGCCGGTGAAGCCTGAACTGAAGGTACGTTTTATACAGCTTTAACTTCTGCTTTTTCTCATAAATTTCCAAATTCACCTGAATATCGGAGCCCAAAGACGCTGTAATATGAAAATCCAGGCTTTCATGGGCGGTTTTCAGCCGGATCTTTCCGAACTTTTTCCCCTGGCCCAGGCTCTTTGCCTCAATCCTGTATTCCATCCTGAAAGAACTGCCGATAAAATCTTCATCTGTGACCACCCGCTTATCCACCTGGATAAAATCCCCAATCACTTCCGCCTCCAGGCGCAGATGCCCCCAGCCGCTCTTTTTGATCACAAAGTATTCCTGAACCGTCTCCGTCACCTGATAATACTCGGCCTGGTTCTGTTCAAAAGAGATATGAACCGGCTCTTTCTCCCCCAATCCGATGAGAAATTCTTCCAGGTGCTGATAGGTAATGGGCTGGTGGGACATTCCGGCATAAAGAGTGCCCGCCCGTTCTTCTTCCATCTCCAGAAGCTCCCCAAAAGAGGGGTCCGTAAACAGCCGGAAAGCCTCCGGAAAATTCGTCCGGGCCAGTCTCACAAAATCTTCCCTGCACCGGATGCGCCCAATGGATGACTGTGGCTTGCTCTCCTCCACTTGGATGAAAAAGGGAATGTGTGCTTCCCCCAGATTGGTGAGCAAAATCATCTCCCCCTGACAGTGGTCTCCCCCCTGCATCCCGCTGGCGTCAATTCCGTAAGGTATCTGTATGGCAGTTCCCAAAAAGCGTTCCACCCCCGGCACGAACCGGCGGTGGGAAGATACTGCAAACCCCCGGATTTTCACATCTTCCTGGGTCCCCACGTAGAAAGTCCCCTGTCCTCTGGAGCCTTGAGGCACCGTAACGCGTATTTCTTCCTCCGAAAACATCAGCTTTGGAACATCGTATTCAAATTTGTCATTCAGTAATTGCTCAATACGTATTTTCACAAGTGTCTCCTATTAGGAACTGTATTTCAGACGCCATAAGTTATTGACATACAGTTCCTTACTCTTGACTTTTTATCTTCTGCCTTACTATAATGGATTATACACCACAAAGATTCGGTTCGCAATGATTTAATTATACCTGCCTCTTGCGGACAGTATGCTGGAAAGGAACAAGAACAGCCATGATCAAACACAAAGACCACTTCCACGGCAGTGACCTGGAAGAAATTGAGAAATGTTTTGGAATAAAGAAAGAAACCATCATCAGCTTCAGCGCCAATGTGAATCCCCTGGGGATTTCCACCCGCCTGCGCACAGCTCTCGGGGATCAGCTGGACGCCATCACCCGCTATCCGGACCGGGAATATACCAAACTGCGCCAGTGTATCTCCGCCTACACAGGCGCTCAGCTGGAAAATATCATCGTGGGAAACGGCTCTACGGAGTTAATCTCCCTTTTCATCCAGGTGAATCATCCGAAAAAAGCCCTGATTGTGGGGCCCACCTATTCCGAATATGAACGGGATATCAACCTGGGCGGGGGCAGCTGTAAGTATTACCCCCTGAAAGAAAACCAGGATTTTCAGCCAGATATAGAGGAACTGTGCCGGGAATTAGATGACAGTATGGATCTGCTGGTGATCTGTAACCCCAACAACCCCACCTCCACGGCGATCACCCACCGCCAGATGCGCAGGATTCTGGACGCCTGCCTGCAGTACGGAATTTTCGTGATGGTGGATGAGACCTATGTGGAATTCGCCCCGGACGAACAGCTCATCACTTCTGTAAAACTGACCAATTATTACAGCAATCTGATTATCCTCCGGGGAACCTCCAAATTCTTCGCAGCTCCCGGCCTGCGCTTAGGCTATGCCATCACCGGAAATTCCGACCTGACTTCTGAAATCAACGTGCGCAAAGACCCCTGGACCATCAACAGCCTGGCAGAAATCGCCGGACAGATCATGTTCCAGGACCAGGAGTATATTCAGAAAACGAAAAAACTCATCCACACCGAGCGGGAAAGAATCTTCCAGCTTCTGTCCGGGTGGGATACTGTGAAAGTCTATGAACCCCAGGGGAATTTTATGCTGATGCGCATCCAAAAAGACCATGTGGATGCGCAAATGCTGTTTGAACACTGCATCCGGAAAGGACTGATGATCCGCGACTGTTCTACCTTCCCGTTTCTGGATTCCCGGTATGTGCGGTTCTGCACCATGATGCCCGGGCAGAACGATGATTTGATAGCGGCTTTTGCGGAGAAATTAAACTCCTGAAAGGAGAAAACAGTATTTCATTCTGTAATCCTGACAGGTTTATATGATATCCGGAATATCGCCGCTGACTTTCTAGTCGATATGGCTTTTTCTCCAGACGATATTGCCGGGATGCTGAAAACATACGAAACCGATTATAAATTATCACTGGAGGGCACCTGAATGTACGACGCATATTGGAAAAGTTTGTGGAAAGTTTTGACGAGCTTTACGGGGACAAAAACGAAACGTTTTTAGAAGATGTGGGAAGACGTTATTTTATGTTGTTTTTGAAGCCAATCATCAATGGTGCAGGGAATAGTTATGTGGAGGCGGAGACACGTAACCGGGAACGCATGGATTTGGTTATTGATTATCTTGGTGAACAATTTGTAATAGAACTGAAAGTATGGCGGGGCGACGCATATAATCTGCGTGGTGAGAAACAGCTGTGCAATTACCTTGAGTATTTTCATTTGAAAAAAGGATATATGCTCAGTTTTAATTTTAATAAGAAGAAGGAAATCGGGGTAAAGGAGATTGTTCTTGGTGATAAATTGCTTGTCGAAGCTGTGGTGTAAGGGGAAAGTAACCCCCTTACACCAAATCCGCAATCTTAATATTCAAGTCCCCATAGATACTCACAGGAATGCTGTCATCAAACCTATACTGGCCAGTATTTTCCCCTTTTTCAAAATCATAGACATTTACGATCTGCGTCATAGGATTCACAGTCCAATACTCCCTGACCCCGGCAGTGCGGTATTTAAAAAACTTGATGCCATAATCCATCTGCTGGGTGGATGGGGATATAATCTCTATGATCCAGTCAGGCGCTCCATTACACCCCTTATCATCCAGTTTATCTCTATCGCAGATTACAGAGATATCCGGCTCCACATAATTGGCATCATCCCCGGATAGAAAAACTGCAAATGGCGCGCTGTAAACTTCACAGGCACCCCCTTTATCCCGGATATAGTTTTCAATTGTCCATTCTAAAACGTGGGAAATTCTCTGATGCATACGGCTGGGCGGCGCCATCATATAGATCCGCCCTTCAATCAATTCTGCCCTTTCACCGTCTGGAAGGCCGTAGATATCTTTCACAGTATATGTTCTTTCCTGCTGCAATGCCATGTGCGTTCTCCTTCCTGCTGCTCCTAAATAGTGTTTTTATTCTACCACGTTTTGCAGCCCTGGGCAATCCCTCATCCAAAACAGCTTATTCTCCCATCAAAAGGGCCTTATTCAAAGGATCCGAATAACGCTAGAATATCTGCTGCTGTAATGTTTGATTTTTTCTTTTTCTCAGCATCCTGGGGTGCGCCCATATCATAAGAGCTCTGTGTTGGATTCAATAAACTTGGGTAAGAATTCTCGTACGACTCTGCGATGAATAAATAATCTCTGCCTGTTAATATTTCAGATGCATTTTCGGCTATATACTCATTATTTCCAAATTTTCCACCTGGCCGTTTTATTGTGATTGTGGGTTCTTTAAGCGGCCCCTTGTATACCTTTTCTACATCAATGGTATA
>CANSYV010000241.1 GCA_947651335.1 uncultured Lachnospiraceae bacterium | reverse complement strand
GAAGATGAGCCGAAGCAAAGACCAGAAATGGATGTTTGTCTATCAGCATTTCTATAACTTCGTCAAAGGGCAATGTACCTTTGGTGAGGTAAATGTGGACTTGTGCAAGAAGTTCAGAGAGTATCTGTTGAACGCCAAACAACTCAAACATAGCAATCGCCCCATATCCCTCAATTCGGCATCTTTCATGTGTTCTATAAACGTGTCGATTTTCTGAGACTTAATGCCCTCCAAATCGTAGCCCACACTGATATTAAACTGGAAGCCGTCCATACTTCCCAGGCCGTATTCTTTTGCCATAAATGCCAGCAGGAACCATGCCTTAATATATTCCTCCTCTGCCTGGGGCACATAGAGCTCAGTGGACCACTCACAGTTATAACACTCGTCCTCTGCCCGGATACACGGTTTATTCACACATGCCGCCAGCTCATCCCCATCCATGATCTGCACAGTCTTCAGTTCAAAGAAACGGCTCCCCGCGTAATAAGACGCCGCGATATTCTGCGCCAGCTGGCTGTTGGGGCCAGCCGCCGGTCCGATAGGCGTTTCCAGGGGACGCCCGAAGATGGTCTGCCCCTGGCCCGGCTTCGCTGTATAGGGCCTGTGCACGCCGAATACCGTCCCCTTTGTATCATGTTCTTTTCGTATCCAATTCAACAGCTTCTCAAAAGACATACAACTCATTCGATCACTCATAATTCTCCCTCTTTCTATATGACGATTATACCACTTCTATCTATCTTTTTACCCATTAATGCTTTTCCAAAGTTTTGCAGATTCTTCTCTGCATTTGGCCATGGCTTCCTCCACATCAATCACCTTTACTTCCCGGTCTTTCATGAGAACCTTTCCGTTTCCCACTGTGGCCACCACATCTCTCCCTGTCATGCCGAACAGAATATGTCCGTTCAGATTACTCTCATCCATCCTTGTGGGCGGGTCGTAATCCACAACAATCACATCTGCCGCGGCGCCTTCTTCCAAAACTCCCAGAGGAGTCTTAAAATAACGATTGGCAATGGCCGCATTGTTCTCAAATAACATTTTCGGCACTTCCCCCCAGGCCGCGTTGGCATCACACAGATGGTGTTTGTGGAGCACATTGGCTGCCTTAAAGGACTCGGTCATATCATGGGTGTACCCGTCTGTCCCCAGCCCAGTGAGGATTCCCCTTCGCACCAGCTCCATGGCAGGAGGACATCCGCAGGCATTTCCCATATTGGACTCAGGATTGTGCACTACCATGGTGTCTGTGTCTTTTATCAGGTCCATTTCATGGGAATTAATATAGATACAGTGTCCCAGCAGGGATTTCTCCCCGAGAATATTCCAGTCCATCAATCGGTCCACAATCCGTTTGCCGTACTTTTTCAGGCAGTCATGGAGATCCTCAATCCCCTCTGCCACATGAATATGATATCCCGCCCCTTCCGGCTTATTGGCAGCGGCAAGCTCCATGGTTTCATCGGAGATGGTAAACTGGGCATGCATTCCCATCATTCCCGCCAGCATGTCAGAGCTGTCCTTTTGCGCATAGCGGATAAATTCCGCATTTTCCATCACCGCGTCTTTTGCCTTATCCATTCCGTCCCTGTCTGAGATCTCATAACACAGGCAGGCCCGCACCCCCAGTTCCTTCGCAGCATCCGCAATGGTAAATAAGCTGTCACGGATATGGCCGAAGCTGGCATGGTGGTCAAAAATAGTTGTCACACCGTTTCGGATACAGGAAATCATGGTGTCAATGGCACTGTATCTGGTCTGTTCCAATGTAAGCTTCCGGTCAATAGTCCACCACTGGCCATCTAAAATATCTAAAAACCCCTGGGGATTGTAGCCGTTGATGCTCAGCCCTCTGGCCATGGCGCTGTAAATATGCTCATGGGTGTTGATAAACGCCGGCATAATCACTTTGCCCTTTGCATCTATGTATTCCGCGTCTTGATACTTTTCCCTCAGCGCTTTTGTATCACCCACCTGGACAATCTTTGTTCCCTGTATGGCCACTGCCCCGTTTTCAATATAAGGATTTTTCGAATCTCTGGTGAAAGTCTTTCCATTTCCAATCAATAACATATGTCTTCTCCTCCTCAGTTTCTAAATTTTCACTTTAAACAACACTGCCCGCTGGTTAATGACTGCCTTCTTCTTCCGGCAGATGCATATCTTTCGGCAGTACCAGGTTCAAAACAATAGCGATCATAGTGGCCAGCACAACCGGGGATTTCCCCAATATGGTAGTCACCCACGCGGGAAATGCCGCCAGCGCCTGATTGGACTGGGTGATTCCCATTCCCAGGGCAATGGCCAGCCCCACAATGGTGGTATTCCTGTAATTCATAGGCGCCACAGTGATCAGCTTCACACCTGTCATGGCAATGGAGGCAAATACCGATACCGTAGCCCCTCCCAGCACACAATACGGGATTGTGGTTAAAATGGACGAAAACTTAGGAATCAGCCCCGCCGCTAAAAGGATGCCTGCCGCTATGGCAAATACCCTCTTTGCCACCACTTTTGTGGAAGACACAATCCCCACATTCTGGCTGTATGTAGCTGTGGGAAGCCCTCCAAAAAACGCGCAGATAATATTGCTGATCCCATAGGCCACAATGCCGCCGTTTAATTCTTCATCTGTAGGCATCCTGTCCAAACCGCCTGTGGTGGTAGCTGAAAAATCGCCGATGGCCTGTATGGCGCTGATGACAAACAGCACAGCAATTGCCACACAGGAAGATGGCTCAAACGCAAGCCCGAAATGCAGGGGCTGGGGCAGCTGGAACATGGACGCTGACGCAATAGGGGAAAAATCCACCATGCCGAAAAACAGAGCCACCACATATCCAATCATAATCCCTATTAATATAGAAGATAATTTCCAGATTCCCTTTCCATAATGATTCAAAGCCGTTACAATAATCAGCACAATAATTGACACCAGCCAGTTCTGCCAGGAGCCGTAATCCGCGCTGCCCACGCCGCCTGCCATATAGTTAATGGCAGTAGGGTACAGGGAAAGCCCGATGGCAAACACCACAGTACCGGCAATCAGCGGCGGGAAAAATCTGCGGATCTGCTTGATAAAAACCCCCACAAGCACAGCAGCCGCGCCGCCGATGATCTGCGCGCCCAGTATAGCCGCCACATGATGCTCCTCCGCAATGGCCTGCATGGTGGGCACATAGGCAAAACTGATGCCCATGATAACCGGAAGCCCGGAGCCGATAGAAACCGGAGCTCCCTTTAAAATCGGAAACAGCTGAAGAAACGTGGTCAGTGCCGACATTACCAGAGCCGCCTGTATCAATATAATAGAATCCGCCGGAGAAAGCCCGGCCACCCCCGCTACAATAATCGCAGGTGTCACACACCCCACAATCATTGCCACCACATGTTGAAGCGCCAACGGAAATGCCTGTGATATCGTAGGTTTTCCATTGACAATAAAAAGCTCCTGGGATATTGTTCTCCCTGCTTCTTTGCTTTTGCCCATATCTCCTCCTCACTTTCGGACATTGATTTAATAACAATTATATTTATGAAGCTTTCGTGTCAGCAGGACTTCTGTTACAATATAGTTAGAACACAATATACAATAATCATTTGACCGGTCATAAGGAACTGTCCCAGAATAATCTGCAGATAGTCTGCCGGACTTTTCTTCATATTGCTGATTATTTCAAAACAGTTCCTGAGTTGATATCGTACAAATGTAACAATTCCTGCCCCGGATAAATTTATAATAACATCAATTTGATCAAAATACAATGATTTTATTTTAAAAATTTCTTTTTTCAAGACTTTTTTATTATCGTTCTGCTTCTTATTTATGTCCTGCTTCTTT
>CANSYV010000240.1 GCA_947651335.1 uncultured Lachnospiraceae bacterium | reverse complement strand
TCCAGTGGGTTGCACAGTGCGTGGTAATTTTAATTGCTGTTTACATAGACATCAGAGCAAAAAGAAAGAAGGGTGCATAAATGGATTTGAAAAAAATTAAAACATATTTATCAAATAATACGATTATCCCGATCTGGATTGTTTTCTTTGTACTTGCCTCAATTATTGTCAACGGATTTCTGGGAGTAAACAATCTGTTTAATGTATTCAATCAGAATGCCATGAAAGGGATTATGGCTATCGGAATGACTTTCGTAATCATCAATGGATATTTCGATATGTCACTGTGTACAGCAGTCAGCCTCACCGCGGCACTGGCCTGCGGACTGGAAGGCTCCATCGGAATTGTTCCGGCGATCATCGTGGCCCTGCTGGTGGGAGCCCTGGTAGGGTGCATCAACGGAGTCCTGGTGGCTTATGCGAAAATCAACGCGTTTGTGGTTACACTGGCCATGATGCTGGGATGCCGGGGTGTGGCATACCTGTATCATAAAGAACAGTCTATTATTCCCAATAAGACTGACGGAGGATGGGCATTCATTGATTTCGGCGCCGGAAAAATCGGCCAGCTGTCTTATATCAGCATTATTTTCATTATACTGCTTCTGATTGCCCATTACATACTGAAATACACCACACACGGGCGCAATACCTATGCAGTGGGCGGCAATGAGAACTCTGCATTTAATGCAGGTATTAACACTAAGAGAGTTACCTTTATCAACTTTGTCATCTGCGGATTCTTAGGCGGACTGGGGGGCGTTTTATATGCAGCGTTTGCAGGGGCTTCTACCCCCACACTGGGATGGCCGGATATGCACATGCTGGTAATCGCAGGCGTTGTTCTGGGCGGAAGCAAGCTCACCGGCGGTGTGGGAAATATCTGGTATACCCTGGGCGGCGTCATGCTGCTGGGTGTTATTGATAACATTATGAATCTGCTGAATGTGCAGACTTATATCTGTACTATGGTAACCGGTATGATCATGATCGGCGTCCTGTATCTGGATAAAATCATGATGAACAAACGGACGGAAAAGGCGAATCTTGAATAACTTTAACCAAACCATTCACCATGTATTATTCGTACCCATTGTGTACGTAATAATAGAAGGAACTACCATTACATTTCAAAAACAGGAGGAAGAGAGATGAAGAAAAAGTTATTGGCAATGATCAGTTTAACCCTGACAGCATCCATGCTTATGACAGGATGTATCGGAAACGGAGGAAATCAGTCATCATCCACAGGCGGTTCAGCGGCAAGTGATTCCGCTGGCGGCAGTGACACGGCCGGAGATGCAGCAGACGATTCTGCAGGCGGCAGCGGAGACCACCTGATTGGCATGGTTGTAAATAACGGCGGACAGGACCCCTATCAGACCGCATATTATAACACCATCAAAGACAAAGCCAAAGAGATGAATATCAACCTGCAGCTCCTTGACCCGGTGGGCGACGCCACCACACAGGCAAACCAGGTACAGGATTTGATTAACATGAAGTGCGATGCCATCATCATCTGGCCGGTAAACTCTGAGACAGGCGTTGCCTCTGCAAGAGCCGTACAGAAAGCAGGCATTCCCTGTATGACAGCCAACACTAACGTATCTGCAGACGGTGAAGAATTCATTCAATGTTATGTGGGACCTTCTAATGTAGAAGAAGGAAAACAGACCGCTGAGGCAATGATTGAAAATATCGGCGAAGACGCCAAGATCGTGGAAATCGCGGGTCCGGCAGGATACTCCACTTCTCTGGAACGCTCCCAGGGCATGAAGGAAGCCATTGAAGGAACCAATATTGAAGTGCTGGATTCCCAGACTGGTGAGGGAAACCGTGAAAAATGCCAGCAGGTAATGGAAAACTACCTGGTAAAATACGGCAAAGGAGAGATTGATGCCGTTTACACCTTTGACGACAATGCCGCTTACGGCGCATGGAATGCCATTGAAGCTGCAGGACGCCAGGATGACGTGAAGATTTTCGCGGCAGCATCCGGAAGCTATGGAACCATTAATTATGTAAAAGATGGAAAGATTCAGGCCACAGCTATGCAGTCTCCCCACTTTGACGCGGAATCCGCACTGGAGATGGCTGTTAAGCTGGCAGACGGAGAAGAACCGGAAGAATTCTACAATTACATAGATACGCCTGTGGCAACACCTGACAATGCCGACAGTCTGGACCTGGGCGAGGAGTGGTAAAAATCATGAGTAATGAGTATGTTTTGCAGATGAAGAATATCAGCAAGACATTTCCAGGCGTAAAAGCACTGAACAATGCCTCTCTGGACCTGAAATACGGTGAAGTTCTGGCATTGTGCGGGGAAAACGGCGCTGGAAAGTCCACGCTGATGAAAGTGCTCTCC
Organism: uncultured Lachnospiraceae bacterium; assembly: GCA_947651335.1. Lineage (GTDB taxonomy): Bacteria > Bacillota > Clostridia > Lachnospirales > Lachnospiraceae > MGBC164599. The sequence continues at coordinate 1,477 of CANSYV010000240.1, read as the reverse complement.
GGAGTTTACCACGCAGATGAGGGGTCCGGTGAGATTCTATATCAGGGGAAACCCGTACGCTATAACAGCCCCATCGAGGCAAAAAGCGAGGGCGTAGTGCTGATTTTCCAGGAATTATCCCTGGTTATGGATTTGACAGTTGCAGAGAACTTATATCTGGGCAGCCTGCCGAAAAAAAGCGGCAGGATTGACTGGAAGAAAATGAATGAGGACGCGCAGAAAGTTCTGGATGAACTGGAGTGCCCGGCAAAACCGCAGGATGTGATTTCCTCTCTGCCCATTGCCCAGCAGCAGATGGTAGAGATCGCCCGGGGAATTGCTCTGGGAGCAAAAATCCTGGTATTGGATGAGCCCACATCCTCCCTCACCGAGAAGGAAAAAAATTCTCTGTTTAAGATTATCAATAAGCTGAAAGCTCAGGGTGTCGGTATGGTATATATCAGCCACAAGATGGACGAAATCTTCGAAATCAGCGACAGAGTGCTGGTTATGAGGGATGGACAGCCCACCGGTGAATTTAACACCAAAGACATTGGACTGGACGACATTGTAAACGCCATGATCGGCCGTTCCCTGGACGACTACTATTATAAATGTAAATGGGAACCAAAAGAAGAAATCCTGAGAGTGGAAAATCTCAGCCTGAAAGGCTATTTCAAGGACATTTCCTTTAATGTCCACGCCGGCGAAGTGGTGGGATTCTACGGTCTGGTGGGTGCGGGACGTACCGAGATCATGGAGACTATCTTCGGCATCCGCAAAGCAGATTCCGGAAAAGTCTTCCTGGAGGGAAAAGAACAGAAAATACACAGCAGTGTGGACGCGGTAAAGGCAAAGATCGGATTTGTGACAGAGAACCGGAAAGAACAGGGTCTGGTGCTGGAACAGTCCTGCCGAGAAAACACCATTCTGGCAAAACTGCCGTGGATTTCCAAACGGGGGTTCGTGGATGAGAAGGCTACTCATGAGATCTACAAAGAGTATCATGATAAGCTGCAGATTTCCACGCCCAGTTCAGAACAGGAAGTGGGAAATCTGTCCGGCGGCAACCAGCAGAAAGTGGTACTGGGCAAATGGCTGTGCATTGGGCCGAAACTGCTGATTCTGGATGAGCCCACCCGTGGAATTGATGTGGGTGCCAAATCGGAGATTTATAAATTGATCGCCAAGATGGCAGAAGAGGAAGGAAAAGCGGTGATTATCATTTCCTCGGAAATGCCGGAAGTAATGGGCATCAGCAACCGGGTAATCACCATCGCGGCAGGACGCCTCACCGGAGAGCTTGTGGGCGATGAGGTGACAGAAGAGAGCCTGATGAGGGGAATCTTGATTACGGATTCTACTCAGAAGGTTTGATGAATAGGATATTTGTTTTTGCGGCAGGAGACATTCTATATTATGTCTCCTGCTGTTTTTATTTTTTTGGGGTTTGTCAAGTTAAATGTGTAAGTTTTTTATTAGCGGTCTTTGTGACCGC
>CANSYV010000239.1 GCA_947651335.1 uncultured Lachnospiraceae bacterium | reverse complement strand
GGTATAAAAGCGTTTGCCAAAATCTTTATAAGGACGGCACAGGGCCAGGTTAATTGTCTGTATTTCAAGATTTGTGCCATGGTATAAAATCATGCGAGAGTTCCTCCGTTTTTTTGGCAGATGGTCATCATATCTTCCAGGGCATCATCAAGAGATAATGTATGTTCGATATCATAGTTTTCTTTTAAAAATTCGATTGCTTTATATTGGAACAGAAATTGAAATGATTCCGTTAGATTAAGACCATATTTTTTTGCAAATTCGCTGACACATGCAACAGTATAATTTATTTTTTTCCTTTCTTCACTCACAATGTAACTCCTGTTCTAGACATAGTATTTTTTATACACTATTATATCATTGAAATTTATATTTTTCTATATAGTATTTGAAAAGTGTTTCCTATTGACAAGACATTTGTCGCAAGTTTATACTTCATCAGCAAAGGAGTATCATTTATGAACAAAAATATACAGCATCCGGCAGAGCAGCTGGCCCAAATTATGAGGAGGATTTATGACTGCCGCCTCACAACAACGTCTGGCGGCAATCTGTCTATCAAAGATGAAAATGGTGATGTGTGGATCACCCCGGGGGCCATTGACAAAGGCACCCTGACAAAAGAGGATATGGTCTGTATAAAACCGGATGGAACTTTCATCGGCAGGCATAAGCCAAGCAGTGAATATCCCTTTCATTTGAAAATCTATGAGACCAGGAAAGAGTTAAAAGCAGTTCTTCATGCGCACCCGTCTGCCCTGGTGGCATTTTCCATAGTCAGAAGGATTCCCGATACCACGCTGATGCCGCAGGTATATTTAGAGTGCGGTAAAGCGGGAATGGCCCCGTATGCCATGACCGGCAGCCATGAGCTGGGGGACCGGATTGCAGAAGTCTTCCGGGAAGGACATCAGGTGGTCATGCTGGAAAACCATGGCGTTGTGGTGGGTGCCAAGAGTCTGCAGGAGGCTTTTGGAACATTTGAGACTATGGAATACTCTGCCAGGACGCAGATTCACGGGGAAACGATCGGAACGCCTCACGGTCTGGGAACAGAAGTGCTGAAACAGTGCAGGGATTCGGTTGAGATGGGGACTTTTGAGGCTGAGGAATACTCTGCCGAGGAACAGGCGGCCAGGGAGGAAGTCTGTTCTTTTGCGGCCAGGGCATACCGTCAGGGGCTGATTACCTGTGTGCAGGGGTCCTTTTCCCGCCGGGTAAACGAGAGACGGTTTGTGATCACCCCGTTACACAGAGACCGGCTGTATTTGCAGCCTGAGGATCTGGCGGCAGTGGAAGACGGCCAAAGGGAAGCGGACAGGGATTTAGACTGGATGACAGCGGTGCATCAGGCCATTTACCAGAAACACCCCCAAGTGCGCAGTGTGATTATGTGCCAGCCGCAGTATACTATGGCCTTTGCCGTGACGGATGAGCCTTTGGATTCCAGGACCATACCGGAGAGTTATATTATGATGCGGGATATTCCGCGGATTTCTGGTCCGGCTTTTCTGTCAGAACCGGGAGAAATTGCCCAGGCATTCAATAAAAGTACGCCGGTGGTCATGGTGGAAAATGACTGTCTGATTGTAACGGGAGAGAGCATGCTGAATGCTTTTGACCGATTGGAAGTTACAGAGTACAGCGCCATGTCCATTATCATGTCGAAAAATCTGGGGAAGATTGTCCCTATTGATGAAAAGGGGCTGGAGGATATTCGAAAAGGATTCTGCTTAGAGTAAATGGGAGATTTGTGCAAAATGAAGGAGGCATAGGGGGCTATGAAGTTTGATTTTGACAAAGTAATCCAGCGGAAAGGCACAAACAGCCTGAAGTATGATTTTGCAGAGGAATATGGAAAACCAGCGGACGCTCTGCCCCTGTGGGTTGCGGACATGGACTTTCGGACAGCGCCGCCGATTTTAAAACGGCTGGAGAGGCTGGTACAGCATGGGATTTTCGGCTATACGGATCATAAGGAAGATTATGTGCAGGCGGTGAAAAACTGGTATCGAGACCGTTTTGCATGGGAGATTCAGGGAGAATGGATCGTAAAAATGCCGGGAGTGGTGGCGGCTCTCGCCATGGCTGTGCGGGCTTTTACGCAAGAAGGGGACAGTGTTTTGATTCAGCGTCCGGTGTACCACCCATTCAGCTCTGTGGTGGAGACAAACCGCAGGAATCTGGTGAATAATCCGCTGAAACTGGTAGACGGGTATTATGAGATTGATTTTGATGATTTTGAAAAGAAAATTGCGGAGCATCAGGTGAAGCTTTTTATTCTGTGCAGTCCCCATAATCCGGTGGGCAGAGTATGGAAGGAGTGGGAGCTTCGAAGAATGGGGGATATCTGCCTGAAACACAAGGTCCTGGTGGCCAGCGATGAGATTCACAGTGATTTTGTATGGCAGGGATTCTGCCACAGGGTATTCGCGTCCCTGTCCCCGGCTTACCAGGAAATCACAATTACCTGTACAGCGCCCAGCAAGACCTTTAATCTGGCCGGGCTTCAGGCGGCAAATGTGATGATCGCCGACCCGCAGCTGAGAGAAAAATTCCGGCAGGAGAGCTGGTCGGCCGGATACAGTGAGCTCAATGCCATGGGGCTTGCCGCCTGCCAGGCCGCTTATGAGGAGGGCCAAGAGTGGCTGGAAGAATTGAAGGAATATATCTGGGGAAATTATCTGTTTCTGAAAGAGTATCTGGAGGTAAAAATGCCGCAGATTACACCGGGAGTGCTGGAGGGCACCTATCTGGCGTGGCTGGACTTCAGGAAACTGGGGCTTGGGGGAGAAAAACTGGAAGAGCTGATCGTGGACCGTGCCCGTGTATGGTTCAATGGGGGAACGGTGTTCGGGCCGGAGGGAGAAGGCTTTCAGCGGGTGAATATTGCCTGTCCCCGTCCGGTGCTTCAGGAGGCCCTTGAAAGGCTGGAGCTGGCAGTGAGAAACAGATGACTCCTGTACACAGTGGATATTTTGCACTGGAATCACAGATTACATTCAATGTCCGGCAGGTTTCTTTTCTTTCAGTTCTTTTTCTGTGGTCAGGTCAGCGTGCATCAGCGCGGCAAAGATAAATCCCAGAGGGAGAAGGGTGATCCAGATGGCCTTTCCCAGCAGCAGGCGGCAGAAAACTGTGCCGATGGTGGTGCCAAACAGGAAAGAGACCAGTATTTCTGAGTGGGCAAAGAGCTTTTTATGATCAGATTTATGGCCTGTATACAAGCTCTTTGCCTCATGGGCAAGCCCTATACCCACCTGCCGGATATGGTTGGTGACAAAGGTGGTGGCCATGGGGACTCCCTCGGACTGGCGGAAGGTATTATACTGCATAGAGGCAATAAAGTTAATGGCAATCTGAGAGATCTGCACAGGTGCTGATTCCGGCAGAAATCCAAGAAATAATACCACTGCCATCTCTATGGCAATCAGCAGGGTATCCCAGCGTATCTGCAGGTGGTGTTTCACCGGATTGGGAAGCAGTTCGGAGAGAAATGCCCCCGCTGTGTAGGCGGAAATAGGTATGAGATAATACAGGGCCTCCTGCCACTGGCCTGCGCCTAAAGCCATGCCCAAAAGGACAATATTCCCGGTCTGTGCATTGCAGAAAATGCTTCCCCGCAGCAGGTAGGTGAAAGCCCCGAAAAAACCTGCCACTGCGGTGAGTACCAGATAAAACCAGCGCCTTTCGCATAGTAGAATGTAATTTTCTTTTTGGATGATTGTTTGCTTTTTAGTGTTCATTTGTTTGTTCTCCTGAATGATTTTGTTTCAGTATTTAAAGTATAGCATGGTGGTATAGAACAGGCAAGAACTGGTTATCCCCTGTAATTTAATATAATGATTAGAGCGTCAAGTCCACTTTCAT
>CANSYV010000238.1 GCA_947651335.1 uncultured Lachnospiraceae bacterium | reverse complement strand
CACGAAAATATGGCGGATGCATCCATGCGGGTATATAAATGTTTCCATCTGCTGTTTTCCAACGATGATATCGGCATTGCCGGTGAAAATAATGACATTGAGGAAATTTTATCCTTTATTCATGCTCATATTTCTGAAAAGCTTTCAGTAGAAACACTTGCTCATATGATGCATTTCAGTGTGTCATATTTTTCTCATTTATTTAAGAAAGAAACTGGATTGGCCCCCACAGAATACATTCTCAATGTGAGAATGAACCAGGCAAAAATTATGCTGGTCAGTACTGACAAAACCATTGAAGAAATCGCAGTGGAAACCGGATATGCCAGTGCCTCCAGCTTTGCCAATGTGTTTACCAGCCGCATCGGCTGTTCTCCAAAATGGTTTCGGAAATTAAAAGGAGGACTCCATTATGCAAATCCCCTTTCAGAAATTTGACCCGGGAGTACTGCCTGAGTCGGAAAATTTTTTCTTCGCGGCCCCGCTCACAGAACGGGAATGTGAGTTATTCTATTATATCCCCTGGTGCGGCCACTTCTATTGTACAGAAGAATATTGTTTTCAGAGACAGAACTATCCCTACTGCCTGCTGATTTATGTCCAGCAGGGTACGCTGTCTGTGAGATACAGGGAGCAGCCTTTTCTTGCCGTATCCGGCGATGTGGTTCTGCTGGACTGCGGGGAGCCCCACTATTACTCCGCACACAATGGCCTGGAGTTTTATTATATCCATTTCAGCGGCTCCGATGCCCATGAATTGTGCCAATATTATCTTGAAACCGAACCGCCGCTGATTCAGTCAGAGATAAACTGGCTGGTTCGAAACTTCCTGGTGAGTACAGTGTCTTTTTACAGTGAAGATAAGTATGAAAGCATCATGGACACATCCATGCGGGTATATAAAGCACTCCATTTAATCTTCAGCCATAAATATATGACAGAAACGCCCAAAAACACCGCTGTGGACACTGTCCAAAACTATATCTATAATCACATCCGGGAAAAATTTTCGCTGCAGCAGATGGCTGACCTGGTAAATCTGAATCCCTACTACTTTTCTCACATGTTCAAACGGGAAACAGGCATGTCTCTTTTCGAATACATCATTAACGTGCGGATCAATCAGGCAAAAGTTCTGCTGTCCGGCTCCAGCCGCCCCATAGCTAACATCGCCCGGGAAGTGGGCTACGAAAGCGGCGGCAGTTTCACCAATGTTTTCACCAAAAAGACTGGCTATTCTCCCAGCCAATTCCGCAAAATGGTAAGAGAGGAAAAGAGCCTTGGTCCGCAGGAGCCCTGGTAAATAAACTGGCATCCCAGATTTCTGCCTGCCTTTCATACGCCAAAAGGCGGGATTCCCCGCCTTTTTAAACTGCTTATGTTCCAAAATCTTTTAACGTGTTTCCTGAATCCACTTACGCACATCTTTCACCCAGGAGCCGAACCGATCGGGATCGTTCTGGCAGGTATGGGTGTCTTTCAGGATAATCTCCGCGCAGTTTTCTTTTGTATTATTCAGCATATGTTTCACATACCCTTCCATGAACTCTGTATTATCCGGAAGATAATTGTTCAGGTAGTAGGAGGGGTTGGGCTTCCAGGAATATACTGCTTTTCTGCCAATGCCGGCCGCGCATTTTTCCACATCTGCCCAGGGAGATACGGAGATGCGTCTGATGGGCTCAATCTTGAAGATATACGGCAGTTTATTATCTGCCGGCTCACAGCATCCATAGGCGGTGAGGCCAAACCGGTCTGCCACCTTCTTTTCATGCTGCATCACGAATTCCCAGTGCTGTTCCGGTCCTACCATAGTGAATTCCTGGGACTCTGTGAATCCGAAGAAATCCTTCAGGTCTGTACAAACCCTGTCGTCATTGGGCAGTTCATGGGTAAAGCTCTGTCCGCCGGAGCCGCTGTATGCCTGATTGCCGTTACAGGTCAAAAGCCCCTGCTCCAGATACTGGTCCAGCAGGCCGTTGTATCCGTCTTCCATAATCTGCATTGCCTCGTGAAGCATCTCCGGCTCTTCATAGATATCGTACATTACCTGCTCCAGACCGCGGAAGTCAGAATAAGTTTCCATCATGGCAATATAGAGGTACTTCAGACCCACCAGCCGCACATCCAGAATATCACCCAGAACGTCCTGATGCAGTTTCAGTTTCTCCATGGTCTCTTTCTCATGATAGATGACTTCCGGCGTACCCAGTCTGGACAGCTGGCCGGGTTCTTCCAGGATCGGCTCAAAGTGCTTTGCCCCATCATCAAACACAAAGTTTTTCTTCCACGCCAGCGGCACATCCCCCAGACAATTGTCACGGAAGCTCACATTGGCAAAAGCGGAATTTGTATGGTTTGGATTCAATTTGTCCCAGCCTGTATCCGTAATGATTTTTCTCACTTCCCAGATATTGGTCACCGGCACATCGTCGTCAATCACATTTGCCCGGAATAATCTGGCCCGCAGAAGCCACTCCATCTCCCTGGCTTCTTCACACTCACACTTTAATGATTCCGGTGTGACAATCTCTCTCCAGGACATTTCCGGAAACACAGCCACCACAGGGTCTGTGGTCTTCAGGTCATTATGGTCATACCACAGCTCCTCTCTCTGCTTCATTTCCGGTCTCTGTGAAGCATCCTTTACCTGTTTTGCTAATTCGCGGATACTCTCTCTTTCTGTTGATGTGATCATTGCACTGCCTCCTGTCTTTTATTTCTTGTATTTGAAAACTTTTACAAACTTTCTTTCAGCAGAATATTAATCTTGGAATATAAATGTTTTCTCGGGGGCTTTTTGTCATAAATCAGATAATTCATGAGAACTTCCATTGCCTGTCTTCCCTGGGTTACAATCTCACTGTCCAGGGTGGCTGTCACAATCCCTTTTTCCATCAATCTCAAAATATCCGGATAGTCTTCATAGCACACCAGACGGACATGTCTGCGCCTGTACGCTTCCAGAACACTCCCAACGGCTTTTACTCCGCCGCAGGTGATGAAAATTCCCGCCAGTTCCGGCTCTCTTTCGCACAGCCTGCGCATTTCTCTTTGGATAATCGTCTCACTTTCCTGGGTGTAAATGCTTGGCAGAATCTCCACTTGAGGGTATTCTTCCTCCATCAGCTGGCGGAAACCACTCTCCCTTGTCCCAAAAGGAAACGACTGATAGTCATCGCCGTCACTGGTAAAAACCGCCGCCTTCCCTCTGCCGCCCAGGAATTCTCCCATAAGCCGCCCAGCCACCCGGCCGGCCCTGAATGCTTCCTGGCCGATATAGCAAAGCCTCCGGCTTCCCTTAATGTCCGTGTTGACTGTGACAACCGGTATCCCCTGTTCTGCGCACTCATTAATCCTGCCCACAATTTCCGGTGAGTTGATGGGGCTTAATATAATCCCGTCTGCCCGTTCTTCTATGTACCTTCCCAGCAGCTCTGCCTGGCCTGCCACGTCCGGATAGGCGATGGCGCGGTATTCTGTGTCCACCTGAAAAGATCCGAAGTCTTTCAGTGCTTCTTCCATACCGCTTTTGAGATAGGGCCGCGCATCCACTTCCAGCAGAATCACTTTGATACAAAGCCTGCGCTCCTGCATTTTCAATGCCTTCCCTATAGGATTAATCTGGTAATTGCTCTCATCTATGATTTTCTGTATTTTCTCCCTTACCGCGTTGCTGACTCCAGGCCGGTTGTGCAGTACTTTATCTACCGTAGACCGATGCACCCCGGCTTTTGCAGCAATCTCTTTAATTGTAATGCCCATGCTATCCCTTCCCTTTCTTTTCCAGTTCCCTGCCTGTTATTTTATCATAACACGCAGAACTGTTCCAATAAAGAGAACTTTTTCAAATACATTAAAAAGCCAAGATAGCATGGGC